>CANRPI010000039.1 GCA_947632475.1 uncultured Clostridia bacterium
TAATATCTCCTGTATTATATACATTACTTATAATACCCGTTTCTTCACTAGTTCCAACTAATGAACTAATCCTTACACTTTTATCTATCAAATTACTATTTTCACAGTATAAATCTGCACTATTATAACAATTAAAAACATTTCCAAAATTAGAACCAACTAATCCTCCAATATTAGCATCGGTCCCAATTGATACATTAATCTGACCAGTTGCATAACAGTTTTCAATTTTAGAATTTTCAAAATTAGTTCCTGCAATAATTCCTACTGCATTCCATCTTCCCTCTAGCATACTTACATCTATCTTTGCATTACAAACCCCCAAATTTTGAATAATTCCCTCGTTTCCTGAAAATAAAGCTACATATATCTGTTCCTGTTCATTTATTGCTGAATTTAATTTCTTAGTAATTTTATTAATTTTTAAATTATATATTTTAAATCCATTTCCATCAAAAATACCTTTAAAAATATTATTAGTATATGTGTTTGAATAATTATAATTAGTTGTTCCAATTGGTTTAAATCCTTCTCCAGATGTTAATAATGTTTTTAAATTTCCTTCATATCCATATTTTGCATAATCTGTTCTAAATGGATTTACATATGATTTACTTGAATTAAAATCTAGACTTAAACCTAGCTTTACTGTTTGTCCTTCATAATTGTTTTCATTTGTTACACTATATGCAAAAAATACTAAATCCTCTATACTATTTATTACATATGTGCTATCTTCTAATTCTAGTACACCTGGATTTTTATCTGTTACTTCTTCTATATCAGTTCCTTTTCCATCTATCTTTTCTTCTAGTATCGCTATGTCTTTCATTTCATCTTTTTCTGCTTCTTCTGTTTTTTCTTTTGCTTTTTGTGCTTGTGTTAATATTCCATTTTCTCCTGTTAACATTGCTATGCTTACTCCTGCTAAAATTAATAACACTATAATAGTTATAATTAACGCTATTAGTGTTATTCCTTGTTTTCCTATTTTTAATTTTTGTTTCATTTTTTTATCTCCCTCTTTCTTTTGTTTTTTCTTCTCCTCTACTTTTTAATTAAGTACAATACTTAATTAAAATACTAAAAGCTTAAAAAGTACTATTTTTTAGTGCTTTTTAAGCTTTCTTATTTTTAGTTTTTTATTTTCGTTACAAAATTTTTTTATTTTAAATATTGCATAATTGTTTATTCTATGCTATATTTAATTTGTCTTAATTTTTTATTAAGTATTGTACTTAATTAAAAGTTTTTTATTTTCTAATATTAAAACATTATTTTAACATTAGTCTTCTTTTTTATCTTCTTTTTCTTTAACATCTTCAACTGTTTCTTCTTTTACAGTATCCATTGTTTCTTGAACAGCTACTTCTTCAGTTTCAACTGCTGGTTTTTCTTCTGGAGCAGATGCAATTTCTTCTTGAGCTTTAACTTCTTCAGCTGTTTCTTTTACTGTTTCTGTAGCTTCAACTGGTTCAGCTGTTTCAACAGTATCAACTGTTTCAGTTTCCTGAGCTGGTTCTTCTGCTAAATCTTCTTTAATAGTAATTTCTTTATTTTCAATTCTTGCTCCTATTTGTTCTCTAGTCTTAGCCGCTTTACCTACTCTATCTCTTAAATAGAATAATTTAGCTCTTCTAGCTTTACCAACTCTTACTAGTTCTACTTTTTCAACTAATGGTGAATGTACTAAAAATGTTTTTTCTACACCTACACCATATGAAATTTTTCTAACTGTAAATGTTTGGTTTAATCCTCCACCTTGTACTTTTATAATAGTTCCTTCAAAAACTTGGATTCTCTCTTTATTTCCTTCTTTTATTCTTACGTGCACTCTAACTGTATTACCAACTCTTAAGTCTGGTATCTTATTTTTTAGTTGTTCATGTTCAATAGATTTTATAATATCCATTTTAGAATTTCCTCCTTTAATTTATTTTGGTAGTCTCTTGCTCTTTATTATTTTCTAGCAAGTCTGGCCTTTTCTTTTTTGTTATTTCTAAAGATTTCTGCTTTCTCCATTCTTCTATATTTTTATGGTTTCCTGAAAGTAATACTTCTGGTACTTTCTCTCCTTCAAAAAGTTCTGGTCTTGTATATTGTGGATATTCTAAAAGTCCGATTACTAAAGCTTTCTTCTTTTATAGAATCTTCTTTTAAAACTCCTTTTACATATCTAGATACACTATCTATTAACACCATTGCAGGAATTTCTCCCCCTGTTAATACATAATCTCCTATAGATATTTCTTCATCTACAATTTTGTCAATAACTCTTTGATCTATTCCTTCGTAATGTCCACAAAGTATAATTAAATGTTCACAATTAGCTAATTCTTCAACTTTTTTTTGATTTAATTTTTCTCCTTGTGGCGACATATATATTACTTTACTTTTTTTGGTTTTTACAGATTTAAATGCTCTATATACCACATCTGGCATCATTACCATTCCTGCTCCACCACCATATGGAGTATCATCAACCTTTTTGTGCTTGTCAGTAGAAAAATCTCTAATATTTACTAAATTTATTTTTATTAATTCTTTTTCTATTGCCTTGCCAATAATGCTACTTTTAAGTGTTTCAAACATCTCTGGGAAAATTGTTAATATGTCAAATTTCATTTTTTATTCCTTTCTTAGGCTTGCACATATTCAGATGATTAAAAAAATTTTGTAATATACTAAATATTTTTATAATAGTCCTGGTAATATATGAACTATAATTTTGCCACCTTCTAAATCTACTTGCTTTATTACTTCTGAAGTTCCTGGTAAAAGTGTTTGTTTTCCAATTTCGTCTTTTATAACATATATATCGTTACTTCCTGTATTGTAAATGTCATCAACTTTTCCAAGTAATTTGCCTTCATCAGTATATACTTCTAAACCTATTAGGTCTACTATGTAATATACTCCTTCTTCTAAAGGTTCTTCATTTGCTCTATCTATTAAAATATAGCTATTTCTTAAGCTTTCTGCTTGTTCTGGTGTTTCTATTCCTTCTAGTTTTAACATTACCATTTGTTTATGATATTTTACGTTTTCTATTTTGTATTCTTTTTTATTTTGATTTGTTTGTATAATTACTTTTTCTAATTTGCTAAATTTGTTTATATCATCTGTAAATGGTTTTACTTTTACCATTCCTTTTATTCCAAATGTATTTACTATTTGACCTATTTCTAGATATTTTGTCATACTTTCATACTCCAATTATCCTATAAATTCAATACTAACTTTTTTGTGTTCTTTGCTTCCTGCTGCTTTAACAACCGTTCTTATTGATTTAGCAATTCTTCCTTGCCTTCCAATTATTTTTCCCATGTCGCTTTGTGCAACTTTTACTTCAAATACTATTGTCTTTTCGTTTTCTATTTCTTTTATTTCAACTTCATCTTTATTGTCTACTAAATTTGAAATAATTGATGTTAAGATTTCTTTCATGTCTTTTCCTCCGTTCTATTTTGCTACTTTTTCTATTAAAGCTTTTACAGTATCTGTTGGTTTTGCACCGTTTTTTATCCATTTTTCAACTTTTTCTTTGTCTAAAACTATTGTTCCTGGATCTGTCATTGGGTCATATGTTCCAAGTTGTTCGATTATTTTTCCATCTCTTGGACTTTTTGAGTCTGCAACTACTATGTGATAAAATGGAGCTTTTTTCTTTCCTTGTCTTTGTAATCTTATTTTTACCATTTTGCTTCACCTCCTGTTTTCTTGATTCTATAAAATTAAAAAATTGATAACTTTGTTTTTATTATTTAAAATTAAGATTTTTTAATGTGTTTTCATCTATACCATTTAAAAGTTTTTTCATGCTACCCTTGTTTGACTTCATTTGCTTCATCATTTTTTGAGTCATTTCAAATGATTTTATGAATTTGTTTATATCTTGCACACTTGTTCCACTTCCTTTTGCTATACGTTGCCTACGACTAGCGTTTAGCAATCTTGTGTCTCTTTTTTCTGCTTTTGTCATTGAACAAATTATTGCTTCGATTTTTGTAAATTCTTTATCATCTACTTTTAAGTCTTTGATTTGATTCATTCCTGGAATTAGCTTTAATAATGATGAAAATGAGCCCATTTTCTTTACTTGTCTTAGTTGTAATAAATAATCATCTAAGTCTAATTCTTTTTTCTTTAATTGCTTTTCTAACTTTTCTGCTTGCTCTAAATCAAATGATTCTTCTGCTTTTTCTATTACTGATAAAATGTCTCCCATGCCTAGTATTCTGCTTGCCATTCTTTCTGGATGAAATACTTCTATGTCACTTAATTTTTCACCTGTTGCTGCAAATTTTATTGGTTTTCCAGTGACTTTTTTTACTGAAAGAGCTGCTCCTCCACGTGTGTCACCATCAAGCTTTGTTAATACAACTCCATCTATTCCAACTTCATTTTGAAATTTTTCGGCTACATTTACAGCGTCTTGACCTGTCATGCTGTCTACTACAAGTAATATTTCATGTGGTTTTATGTTTTGCTTTAATGATTTTAGTTCTTCCATTAAAGCTTCATCTATATGGAGTCTTCCTGCTGTGTCTAGTATTATTACATCATTTAATTTTGATATTGCTGTTTCTTTTGCTTGCCTTGCTATTCTTACTACATCTTTTGATGTTTCGTTGCTATATACTGGTATGTTTAACTGTTTTCCTACAACTTGTAGTTGCTTTATAGCTGCTGGTCTGTATACATCACATGCTACTAATAATGGCTTTTTTCCTTGCTTTCTTAAAATGTTTGCGAGTTTTCCTGCTGTGGTTGTTTTTCCAGACCCTTGAAGCCCTACTAGCATTATTATTGTTGGAGGATTTGATGTAAAGTTTATTTTACTTTCTGTTCCTCCTAATAATTCTACTAGTTCGTCTTTTACTATTTTAACTACTTGTTGCCCTGGCGTTAAAGATTTTAAAACATCTTGACCAAGTGCTTTTTCTCCGAATGGAGGCTATAAATTCTTTTACTATTTTATAGTTTACATCTGCTTCTAAAAGTGCAAGTTTTACCTCTCTTAACATTTCTTTTAAGTCGCCTTCAGTTATTCTTGCTTTTCCTCTAAGTTTTCTTGTTATTTCTTGTAATCTAGAAGATAATCCTTCAAAAGCCATTTGTATTCCTCCATTCTTTTTCTTTTCTTAATGTTTTTCTTTATAACGTCACATTTTTTTCTTAATTAAATTAGACAATTTAATTCTTTTTTTACCAATTCTAAAACACTTGCTATTTGTTTATCAGAGTAGTCTTTTTGTATTTTTGTTAACTCTAATAATGCTTTTTCAACTTTTTTTTCTTGGTTTAACGTCCTTTTCATAAACATTAGCTTTTCTTCGTATTCGAAAAGTTTTTTCTCCCCTTTCTTTATAATGTCCCTTACGGCTTGCCTTGTTATTTTGTTGTTTTCTGCTATTTCTGATAATGACAAGTCATTATTGTAGTAGTCATTGATAAATTCGTATTGCTTTTTTGTTAATAGTTTTCCATATGTTTGACATAATATACTTATTTCAACTTTTCTATCCACTACAATTTTCCTCTTTTCTTGGGATTTTTCACAATTAATTTTAAATGATTATTTTGTAATGCTAATATACTTTACACTATTTTTTTCCATTTGTCAAGCCTTTTTTCAAAAAAAAATCTAATCTTCCTTAATATTTGGAAAATTAGATTTATTTTTTGCTAGTTATAAAAACTATTACTATACTCCTGCAATAATATAATATAGTAGTCTTGCTACTACAATGCATCCTAGTGTTGCAGCTACTGTTAGTAATATAGTTGCAGGTACACTTAATCTTTTTACTTTGTTTTCTACTTTATTTTCTTCCATAATTCTTCTCCTTTGTTCTTGTTTTTTCTTTTGAGTACATTTTATTACATTATTCTATTTTTGTCTAGCATTTTTTATATTTTATTTCATCTTTTTTACTTTTTATTTTAAGCTCTTGGGTGTGATTTTTTGTATACATCTTTTAAACCTTCATTTTGAAATTGCATATATACTTGGGTTGATGATATATCTGAATGTCCAAGCATTGTTTGTATTGCTTTTAAGTCTGCACCATTTTGTAATAAATGAGTTGCAAATGAATGTCTTAATACATGTGGTGTTATATCTTTTGTGATGTGAGCTTGTTCTTTATAATATTTTATTATTTTCCAAAATCCTTGTCTTGTTAATCTTGTTCCATTTACATTAACAAATAAGGCTTTTTCATCTTCCTTTATTAATATTTCTCTTGCATCTTGTATATATTCTTTTAGGGCTTTTAAAGACATTGTTCCAAGTGGTATATTTCTTTCTTTTGCACCATTTTTGCAAATTACATACCCTTCTTCTAAGTTTACATCTTCTAGGTTTAAACTAATAATTTCTGTTACTCTCATTCCTGTAGCATATGCAAATTCTAGCATTGCTTTGTCACGAATTCCTTTTAAATCTATATTTTTTGGTTGTTCTAATAGTAATTCTACTTCTTCTGATGTTAATACACTTGGTACTCTTTTTTCAATTTTTGGAGATTGTATATTTGCAGTTGGGTCTACTTTTATTTTTTTTCTTTTTAATACAAATTGGTAAAAAGATCTTATAGATGCTATACATCTAGATATACTTGAAGCTTTTTTTCCTTGGTCTTGTAGTTCTTTTATATAATCTTTTATATCTTCTTCTTTTACTCTGTTGTATTGTATTCCATAATCTGTTATATATTTTCTAAATTGTTTTAAATCTCTTTTGTATGATTGTAATGTATTTTCAGATAGTTTTTTATCATTTTCTAAAAAATCGAAAAAAAATTTTAATTGTCTTTCCATTTATTTCCCTTCCCCTTTTACTATATATTATTTACATAAACTTCATCTATGTTATATCAAAATATTTAAAAAATGTAAATACTTTTTTTAAAAATATTTTATTATTATTTTTAAAATATTTGTAGATGCAAATATTTCTATAAGTGATGCTATTGCTAAAACTGCTAACATTATAAATGAAAATATAGTATGTCTTACTATCTCTATTTTTATATTTTCTTTTCTATTGTCTTTTATTATTGATTTATAAAGCTTAAATCCACTTACTCCTAATGCTAAAATTGCAGGTATAAATAAAATACTTTGTAAAAATATTGAAACAATTGAAAATATTATTCCTTTTGTTAGCCCTAAAAACAGTACACTACTTGAAATTGTATATCCTAAGCAAAAGCCTCTATATAATATAATTCCAAATACTATTGGAATTCCTATTACAGTTGTCCCAAAAAACCATATTGTTACTGCTAAAGTTATATTTTGATATATGCTAGTTTTCAATAATTCAAAGCTTTTTAAGTCTTCTGTATCTTTTAATTTTTGAATGAAGTTTCCTAAATATGTATTTACTTCAGTCTTTTGTGTTTCTTGTAGATTGTTTACAAATAGTACCCCTAAAAAAATTCCTATTATAAAAATTAGTGTTACTATTATATATTCTTTTTTATTTGCAATTATATGTTTTTTTATTATTTCTTTCATATCAAAATCTCCTTATCTTTATACATAATGTGTATTCAATAAGGAGATTTTTAGAACTTTAATATAAGACAAATATATTTTATTCTTTTACAGAAACTTTTCCGTAGTTTCCTCCACCACCAGAATGTATTGTAGCTTTTCCTTCTCTTGCATTTACTATATTATTTGCTATTTTTTCACCAAATTGTGCTTCAATATCATCTTTGGACAATTTATGTATTATATTCATTTCTGTTTCAAATGTGTTTAGTAATTTTTCAATTGTTTTTCCACCTAATCCTGGAATAAATCCTAATGGAATTTGATAAATATATGGTGGTCTATTTGCTGGACTTTTAGTTTCTTTTTTATCTTTTATTAATTCTATTCTGTCAAAGACTCCGAAAGTTACTTTTTCACTATTGCAATATGGACATTTTTCAACTGGTTCTTTTGTTTCTATTGTTTGATTACATTCATCACAATATGTTCTATGATATTTTCCAAGCTTTGGATCTAAGCCATAATTTGCTATTATTTTTCTTCCATCTTCATTTTTTAAGGCTTTTACTATTTCTTTAAAAGATATGTCTTCTACTTGTATTTTGTTATATTCTCTTGCAATTTTGGGTAATGAGTGTGCATCAGAATTTGTTAAAAATGTTTTTGTTTCTAATTCTGATATTGTATCTGCTAAATATGTATCTGAACTTAATCCTAGCTCTATTGCAAATATTTTGTCAAATTTTTCTTTAAATATTTCTTTTAGTCTGTCTGTGCAATTTCCATAATAGCTTTTATGAGGTGTGAAAACATGTGCTGGAATTAATATTCCATTGTATTTTTCTACTATGTCAATTAAATCATAACCTGATAAATCTGTTCTTTGTGTACTTAATGTTATATTTTTTAAATGATGACTTAATTCATTTGAAAATGCTTTTATATCTTTTAAATGAGGGAAAAAACAAATGTTATGAGCACTTCCACATTTTCCATTTCTTCCTTTTTCAGAGGTTTCTACTTCACTTCCTAGAAGTATACAAACTTTATCTTTGTATATAATTCCTCCACTTTCAAGCTCATATGCTTCACCTGTTTTTAAAAATTCTTCTATATCTTCAATTACATATGGTGATGCACAGTCTATAATTCCTACAACATTTATTCCTTTTCTTTCATAACATTCTTTTGCAATATTTTCAAAGTTTAAAGACCTTGCTGCTGTTATTTTTATTGGTTTTCCTGCTTTACTTCTTCCTATGTGTACATGTAAATCTGCAAAAATTTCGTACATTTCTTTTTTCCTTTCTTAATTTTTAAATGAATATATTTATTTAGCCTTAATAATTGTACTTTGCTTACTTTTTTCATTTATATGTGCTAGTACTTTTTTAGTTGTTTCTTCACTAAATAAAGCTCTATTTGGATTTTTAACTTCTCCAAGCATTTCATTTGCTAAATTATTTTGATAACTTTTTATTAGGTTGTCAACTTTTGGTTCAAATTCGTTTATAATAATTTGAATAAATTTAGTTAATTCACTTGTTTCATTATATATTTTTACTAATCTCTTTAACATTGTCATTCCTACAAATTCATTAACTTCTATTTTTTCTACAAAATTTACAAAATCTATAAATGTTTCTAAATATCGGTTGTAATAGTCTTTCAAGTTTCTATATTGTAGAAGTACTAATGCTTCATCTGGCTTAAATCCAATTCTTTCTGGTCTATCTAAAAGCATTCCTCCAAATTGATCTGCTAATTCTAATATGTCACTTTCTCTTTCTCTTGGATTACTGTTGCTATACCTATTTATCTCTTCACATATCTTGCAAAATCTACTTCCAAACCCTAGTTCTTGTAAATAATTTGCACCATCCTTTGCATATGAATGTATTTTTTCAATTTCTTGTGCATTATCTACTTTTTTACAATTGCATAAAAGAGATGCTGTTAAAAGCATGTTTTTATCAACTTCTATTTTGGAACAATTTAAAAATAATCTTGTTATTTCTGTTTTAAAGATTATTGATTTATCAAAAAAAATTTTTTGCTTTTTTGATAAATAATATACTATTTCCATTTTTGACGCTAAATCTTCTTCATTTAATATATAGTCCGCAAAATTTTCCATCTGTTTTTTCCTTTCTAAAAGGCTTATTTTTATGCTACTGTATATATTTTTTGACTTACTCTTATGTACTTTTTACTCGTGTTATTGCCTTTTTGCTACTTCTATACATTTTTATTATAGTTTAAAAATTAAAATATTTCAATATATTTTTTTATTGTAATATAAATGTAATATTTATTTCGTTACTATTTCAATTTTTAACTCTATCTAAAACTGTTACTTGCTTTGTCTCTTTCCATTCTTGCCAATTCATCACATCTATTGTTGTATTCATTATCACTATGCCCTTTTACTTTTATAAAATTTACTTTATGAGTTTTAGTTAAGGAATATAATTGTTGCCAAATTTCTTTGTTTTTTACTGGTTCTTTATTTGACGTTTGCCAATTGTTTTTAATCCAATTATAAATCCATCCTTGTTTAAAACTATTTATTACATATGCACTGTCACTATATAAGTCTACTTCACATGGGAATTTTAAAAGTTTTAATCCTTCTATTACTGCTGTTAACTCCATTATGTTGTTTGTTGTTTCTTTCTTTCCTCCTGATATTTCCTTTTTGTTTCCTTTATACATTAATATTGTACCCCATCCACCAGGTCCTGGATTTCCTGAACATGCTCCATCTGTATATATTATTACTTTTTCCATATTTATCCTTTCTAACATTTGTATTTTTCTATTTTTTATGTTATCATTATATCAATATTTTTTTAGTATTACAAGATAGGAGAAAATAATGAGCAAAGTTTTAGGTATTATAGCTGAATATAATCCATTTCATAATGGTCATTTACATCATATATTAGAATCTAAGAAAGTTACAAAGTCTAATTATACTATTGGTATTATTAGTGGTAACTTTACTCAGCGTGGAAGCACTGCTTTAATTGATAAATGGTCTAGAGCTAAAGTTGCTTTGGATTGTGGTATTGATTTAGTTATTGAACTGCCAGTTGTATATGCTACTTCTAGTGCAGAAAATTTTGCTGAAGGTGCTATTAAAATATTAAATTCTTTGAAGGTTGTTGATTATGTTTCTTTTGGTTCTGAAACTGACGATATTGATACTTTAAATATGTTTGCTGATATTTTGCACAATGAACCTAAAGAATATAAACAATTTCTTGCAGATGAGTTAAATAAAGGATTATCTTTTCCTAAAGCACGCGAAAATGCTCTTATTTTGTATTTAGGTGATAAAAATATTGCTAAGAAAAAGATTATTTCTTCTCCTAATAATATTCTTGGAATTGAATATATTAAAGCTTTGAAGAAATTTAAAAGTTCTATTTCTCCTATTGCTATTCCAAGATATGAAGTAGGTCATAATGAAAATGGATATGTTGCAAATATTGCTAGTAGCACTGCAATTAGAAATATGATTAAAAATAATAGCTTTAATGTTCTTCAAAAACTTTTGCCTCCTGAGTCTTATTCTGTTATTATTAAGAATTTAAATTGCGGACATGTTGTACCTGATTTGTCTGTTTTTGAAAAACAAATTATTTATAATTTAAGACAAATGACTGCAGAACAAATTGCTCTTCTTCCTGATGTTTCTGAGGGTTTACAATTTTCTATTAAGAAAACTGCTAATTCTTGTAATAGTTTGTCTGAATTTTTGAATATTATTAAAACTAAAAGATATACTTCTACTAGAATTCAAAGAATTTTGCTTAGTTCTTTGCTTGGCATTACTAAAAAGGATATTGCTATTTCTAAAAAAGTTACTCCTTATATTAGGGTTCTTGGTTTTAATGATAAAGGGAAGTTTTTGCTTTCAGAAATTTCTAAGGCTAATCCTAAATTGCCTATTGTAACTTCTGTTAAACATTTTATTGATAATAATTATAATAAGAATTTGAGGCTTTTACTTGAAAAAGATATTTATGCTACAAATATCTATACTATTGGATATGAATACGATTCTTGGAGTAATTTAGATTTTACTACAAAAATTATAAAAAAAGTATTGACAATATAAAAAAAATAGTATATACTTTTAAATGTGCTAAGCATTAAAGCACATGCTCCCTTAGCTCAGTTGGTCAGAGCAACCGGCTCATAACCGGTGGGTCCAAGGTTCGAATCCTTGAGGGAGCACCACTTTTTTTTATTTTTGGGTAGGTGGCCGAGTGGCTAAAGGCGGCAGACTGTAAATCTGTTCTCATTCGAGTACGATGGTTCGAATCCATCCCTGCCCACCAAGACAAGTTTTTGTCGAACTCTTTATAAGTCTTGATATAACTT
>CANRPI010000040.1 GCA_947632475.1 uncultured Clostridia bacterium
AATAAACAGGGGAGGAATAAAGAGATGGAGAAAAGAAAAACGAAAGGAATAACATTAATAGCATTAATAATAACAATCATAGTGTTATTAATCTTAGCAGGAGTAAGCATAGCAACCTTAACAGGAGAAAATGGAATATTAACAAGAGCAAGAGAAGCAACTGAAAAAACAGAACAAGCAACAACATTTGAAGGAGTAACAATACCAGCAGGATTTGCACCAACTAAAATAGAAGGAGAAAGTACAGTAGATGAAGGATTAGTTATTATAGATTCAGAAGGAAATGAATTTGTGTGGGTCCCAGTACCAAACATGGATGACTTTAATTTAATAGAAGGATATAGAGATTATGACGATGATGATGTAGCAGAATTACAAACTCTTGACGTATATGGAGAGGTTAATGCAACAGGAGTAAATACATCAAAATATAATATAGTAGAATCTGAAACAACACAAAAAGAGGCAATAGCCATGTATAAAAGTGTAGAAAAAAATGAAGGATTTTATATAGGAAGATATGAAGCAGGAAATGACGGAGAGGGAAATGTAGTAGTAAGAAAAGGAGCAGATGTGTATAATAATATTAAATGGGGAAATAGCATGACAGATGATACAGGAGGAGCAGTAGAAAAAGCAAGAAGATTCAAGGAAGGAAAGATATGGGAAAATTCAGCAATAAGTACTTTAATATATGGAGTTCAATGGGATGCAACAATGCAATTTTTTGATAATAAGTATAAAGATAAAAATTGTGAAACAAATTCATATGTAAGAGATAGTACAGGAAGAGGATGGTATAAAGATAATTATGAATCAGGAAATTTAAATCATAAAACAGGAATTGATTTATCAAATGGCAAAAATAAAATAAAAAATATTTACGATATGGCAGGAAATGTACTGGAATGGACCATGGGAACTGCTGAAGGAAATAAGAGACAGCATAGAGGCGGTGTTTTCATTGAATGGGCATCCCGTCGCCCAGCATCTAGCCGTGGACAGGATCAGCCAGAAACGGGGAACATATACATTGGATTTCGCGTTGCTTTATATATAAAATAAGGATGGTAATGAAAAATAGTTTCCTTCTAGTAAGCACTAAATTGCTTGTGTCTCGTAATGGAACGAATGAAAGAGACAGAAGCCAATAAAATAAGAAAAGAAAAAGAAGAAAAAAAGCAGTACTTGCTTTTTTTTTCGTAGTATAGTAAAATAAAAGAAAATTAATAACAAGAGGAAGCAAAAGCTAGAGAGAAAATGGAAAAAAGAAATAAAAGATTTTAATATAGAAAAAGACCAAGGAGGAATAAAAAAGCATGAGATTCGTAGAAGATAGCGAAGAATCGAGAAAAGAATACAAAGAATTTTTAGAAAATAATAAAAGATGCAACTTTCAGCAATCATTAGAATGGGCGGAAGTAAAGAAACCAAACTGGAAACCAGAAGTAATATTAGCAGAAGACGAAAATGGAAAAATAGCAGGTTCATTATGTGTATGGATAAGAAAAATGCCGATTTTTGGAAATATAATGTATGCAGCAAGAGGCCCAATATGTGACATAAATGATATGCAAGTTATGAAACAGTTAACAGACGGTGCAAAAGAATTAGCTAAAAAATATAAAGCCATAGTTTTAAGAATGGAGCCAGATGTAGAAAGTAGCGATAAGAATTTTAGAGACATAGTCACAACTTTAGGATACAAAATAAAAGACGATGCAAAAGATTTTAAAGACGAAATTCAACCAAGATATGTATTTAGGCTAGATATAAAAGATAAAACAGAAGAAGAAGTAATGGCAGGATTCAAACAAAAATGGAGATATAATATAAGGTTAGCAAGCAAAAAAGGAGTAACAATAAAAGATGGAAGCAGAGAAGATTTAAAAGACTTCCATAAAATAATGATAGAAACAGGTTCAAGAGATGGCTTTATAATTAGGCCTTTAGAATATTTTGAAAAAATGTATGATTGTTTAGGTCCAAAACATATGAAAATTTTAATGGCATATTATGAGGACAAGCCAATTTCTGGAGTCATACCAATATTTTATGGAAACAAAACGTGGTATTTATATGGAGCAAGTAGTAACCAACATAGAAATTTAATGCCAAATTATTTATTACAATGGGAAATGATAAAAATGGCAATAGCAAGAAAAGATGATATATATGACTTTAGAGGAGTTTCAGGAGTTGTAGATGAAAACCATCCACAATATGGGCTATATAGATTTAAGCAAGGTTTTGGAGCAACTTTTACAGAATTTATAGGAGAGGTTTACATGCCATTTAAGCCACTTACCTATAAAATGTATCGTTTTTCAGAAAAAGCATTTAGAACAATTAGACAATTAAAAATGAAAATAAAAAATAAAAAATGAAAGGAGATATGTTAGCAAAAAAACTAACATATACTTAAAAATTGAATACATTAGTAATAAATAAAAAAGATTTAAGACATAATATTGAAAGAATAAAAGAAAAAGCATTACAAAAAGGTGTAGATGATAGCGGAAATCCTGTAAAAATAATAGCAGTAGTAAAGGCAAATGGATATGGACTAGGATTAGTAGAGTATACAAACTTTTTAATAGACAATGGAATTTCTATGTTTGCAGTAGCAACTGTAGATGAAGCATTAAAATTAAGACAAGCAGGCATAAAGCAAGATATTATAATGTTATCATCAACTGCAGTAGAAGAAGATATAAAAGCTTTAATAGAAAATAAAATAATATTAACAATAGGCTCAAAAGAAGCAGCTGAGGCAGTAGATAATATTGCTAAAGAAAAAGTTAGAGCACACATAAAAATAGACACAGGATTTGGAAGATATGGTTTTGTATATAATAAAAGAGACGAAATGGTAGAAGTACTAAAAAACTTAAAAAATGTAAAAATAGAAGGAACATTTTCACATTTTTCAATTAGCTTTTTTGATGATAAATATACAAAAAAACAATTTGATAGATTTATAGATGTAATAGAAGTCTTAAAAATGAATGAAATAGAAACAGGAATGTTGCATATTTGTAATTCATCAGCATTTTTAAAATTTCCGGACATGTACTTAAATGCAGTAAGAATAGGGTCAGCATTTTTAGGAAGAATATCTTGTGAAAATTATATAGGGTTAAAGAAAATAGGACATTTAGAATCAAATGTAGCAGAAGTAAAGACATTGCCAAAAAATTTTAATATTGGATATTCAAACACATATAAGACAAAAAAAGAAACAAAAATAGCAATAATACCATGTGGTTATATTGATGGAATAAATATAACAAATGATAAAGACATGTTCAGAATAAGAGACAAGCTAAGATATATAGTAGGTGATATAAAAAATTTTTTCAAAAAACAAAATAAGTATATACAAATTAATGGAAAAAGTAGTAAAATATTAGGTAGAATTGGGACATATCATATAACATGTGACATAACAAATACAAATGTAAAGCCAAATGATAAAGTAACAATACAAATAAATCCAAGGTTTGTAAATCCAAACTTAAGGAGGGAATATAAGTAAATAATGGAAGAAAATAAAGAAGAAGTAAAAACAGAAAAAACAAAGAAAGATGGATTTTTTAAAAAAGTATGGTATTCAGTAACAAAAATTGAAAAATATCCAGATATGGCAGCAGAAGGAGTTGGCAGGGCATTAACATATTTATTAAAATTAATAGTGTGTTTATCAATAATTATGGTTTTAAGCACATTATATCAAACTTACAATTTAATGCAAGATGCTATTTCATATATACAAAACGACTTCCCAAATTTTTCATATGAAAATGGAATATTAACTGTAGAATCTCAAGAACCTATTACAATAGAAGAAACAGTATTTGGAGAGATACTAGTAAACACCAATACTCAAAATCAAGAAGAAATTGACTCATATATAAACTCTTTAAAAGAAAAAGGACAAGGATTTATAGTATTAAAAGACTCAGTAATAATAAAAAATCAACTTACAGAAGAACCTACAACATATAAATATAAAGATATATTAAGTACAGTAAATATAAATGCATTTACAAAACAAGATATGACAAATTATATTAATAGCAAAGATATGAAAAATGTATATATGGCAATATTTGGAACTACATTTATATATGCTTTTATTTATACATTTATTATAAACTTATTAAACTTAATTACAGACGTAGTAATGTTAAGCTTAATTGGATTAATTACAGCATGGGTAGCAAGAATTATTATTAGATATGCAGCAATATTTAATTTATCTGTATATAGCCTAACCTTATCAGTAATATTAAATATGATATATATTGCCATAAACATATTTATAGACTTTGAAATTGAATATTTTCAAGTAATGTATGTAGCAGTAGCAGCAATATACTTAATAGCAACTATATTCATATTAAAAACTGAATTTATAAAAAAACAAAGAGAATTAATGAAAATTGAAGAAGCACAAGCAATAGTAAGAAAGCAATTAGAAGAAGACGAAGAAGAAAAGCAAAGAGAAAAAGAAAGAGAAGAAAGAAAGAAAAAAGACAAAGAAGAAGAGGAAAAAGAAAAAAATAAAAAACCAGAAGAAAAAGATAAAAAAGAAAAAAGCGGAAATAATAAAGAAAAAAAAGACGGTGGCTTGGGACAAACTCCACAAGGCTCAAATGCATAAATACAATAAATTAATAAAAAAATACAATAATTTGCAAAACACAATAATCTTAGGAAGGAATGGTATTAAACATGAAAAAAAATAAAAAACCAAATGACAAAAAATCAAAAGAAAAGCAATATATATATATACTTGTAATATCAATTATAGCGTTAATTGCTATAATTGCATTAGCGGCATATTATATGAACAAAATAAAAAGCAAAGAAGATGAAAACACTTTAGCATATACTGAATTAATAAAACAAATATCATATGGAAATGTTGAAAAAGTAGAAATGACAACTGGAAGTGCATCAATAAAAGTAAAAATGAAAGATGATGACGAAGAAAAGCACTCAGTAGTTCCAAATGTAGAAAGTTTTATAGAATTAGTACAAAATCAAGTAGCAGAAGGAAATGAAATAGACTTACAGCAAAAACCAAGAAGTGTACTTTCACAAATTCCATCAATAGTATTATCATTACTACCAACGGCAATAATGATAGTTTTAGTTGTACTAATAATTCAAATGCAAGGATTAGGTGAAAAAGGCAAAGTATATGATGACACAGAAAGAAAAACAAAAGTAAAATTTGATGATGTAGCAGGCTTAGAAGAAGAAAAAGCAGAAATGATAGAAATAGTAGACTTTTTAAAAAAGCCTGAAAAATTTACACAAATGGGAGCAAAAATTCCAAAAGGAGTTCTTTTATATGGAAAGCCAGGAACAGGAAAAACCCTAATTGCAAAAGCAATAGCAGGAGAAGCAGATGTACCATTTATATCAATGAGTGGATCAGAATTTATAGAAATGTTTGCAGGACTTGGAGCTTCAAGAGTTAGAAAATTATTTGAAAAAGCCAGAAAATTAGCACCATGTATAGTATTTATAGACGAAATAGATGCTATTGGTTCAAGAAGAACATCAAACAGTGGAGCAGAAACAGAAAACAATCAAACATTAAACCAACTATTAGTAGAAATGGATGGATTCAGTTCAGAAGAAACAATAATAGTATTAGCAGCAACTAACAGACCAGAAATGTTAGACAAAGCATTATTAAGACCAGGAAGATTTGACAGACAAATAACAATTCCATCACCAGACTTAAAAGGAAGATTAGAAATACTAAAAATACATGGAAAAGACAAAAAAATCTCAGAAAATGTAAACTTAGAAAGCATAGCAGAAGACACAGCAGGTTTTACAGGAGCAGAACTTGCAAATATTTTAAACGAAGCAGCAATAATTGCAACCAAAAGAGAGCATAAAAGCATAGAAAATGATGACATAGAAGAAGCGGTAAAAAAAGTAACAGTAGGACTAGAAAAAAGAGAAAGAGTAATATCAGACAAAGACAAAAAACTAACAGCATATCATGAAGCAGGACATGCAGTAGTAAGTAGATATTTACCAACTCAAAGTAATGTAAAAGAAGTATCAATAATTCCAAGAGGTGTAGCTGGCGGATATACAATGTATAAATCAGATGAAGACAAATACTATATATCAAAAACAGAAATGCAAGAAAAACTAATTGCACTACTTGGAGGAAGAGCTGCAGAAAAATTAGTATTAGATGACATATCAACTGGAGCATCAAATGACATAGAAGTAGCAACTAAAATTGCAAGAGATATGGTAACCAAATATGGAATGAGTGACAACTTAGGACCAATAGACTTCCAAGGAAAAGAGCCATACGAAATGCAAATGTTTGGAGAAGACATTGGAGACAAAATAGGTCAAGAAGTAAAAAAACTAATAGACACAGCATATAATGATGCACAATACCTATTAAAACAACATAGAGACAAGTTAGATGCAATAGCGCAAGCTTTACTAGAAAAAGAAAAAATAAATGAATCAGAATTCAATAAAATATTTGAATGTGCCAACGAAGACAACGCTTCTTAGTGGCACATTTGTGCCACAGGAGCGCTTCTTGGTGGCACATTTTGCCCCATGTGGATGTTTTTTAATGGGCACATTTGTGCCATAATATGCTTTTCAATTGGCACAATGTGCCATGGGGACAGTTCTTAATGGTACAATTTAGAGGAAGTGTAAAAAATGCAAATACAAGAATTATTAAAAATAGGTATAGAAAAATTAAAGCAAAAAAACATAGAAGAGCCACAATTAAAATGCAGGCTATTAATGCAATATATTTTAAAACAACCAAGGCAATATTTAGTAATAAATAGTGAAAAAAGCGTAAATGAAGAGCAAAAAAAAGAATTTTTAAAATATATAGAAGATTTATTAAATAATGTACCATTACAACATATTACTCACAGTCAAGAATTTATGAAAATGAAATTTTATGTAGATGAAAATGTACTTATTCCAAGACCTGATACAGAAATTTTAGTAGAAGAAACAATAAAAATAGCAACAAATAAAAAAAGTAACAATAATATTAAAATTTTAGATTTGTGTACTGGAAGTGGAGCAATAGCTATATCATTAGCAAAATACATAAAAAATAGTCAAATTACTGCAATAGACATAAGTTCAAAAGCATTAGAAATTGCAAAAAAAAATGCAAAAATAAATCAAGTTAATAGCCAAATAACATTTATAAAATCAGACTTATTTGCCGAAATAAAAAATGAAAAATATGATATTATTGTTTCAAATCCGCCATACATAAAAACCGAAGTAATAAACTTATTAGATAAGCAAGTTCAAAGAGAACCTAAAATAGCATTAGATGGAGGAAAAAGCGGATTAGATTTTTATGAGAAAATAATAGCTAATCGGTTACAAATTTTTAAATAACAATGGATACCTTTGCCTAGAAATAGGATATGACCAAAAAGATGATATTATAAATCTTTTAAATAAGCAAAATAAGTGGAATAACATTTATTCGAAAAAAGACTTAGGCGGAAACGATAGAGTTATAGTAGCTAATACTTAATAATAGTAATATATTTGTGAAAAAATAGAAATCTGTATGGATATGAAAGGAGATGAAAAAAAGATATGTCATTTTCATCAGATATAAAAAAAGAACTAAATAAAACAAGCAATTTAGCCAATAAAGAGCTAGTAAAATATGAACTAATAGGGTATTTAATGTCAAACAATATTGATTTAAACAACAAAAAAATCAAATATACAACAGAAAGTGACTATAACATAAATAGATTCTCAAGACTTTTAGCAAATTTAGGCATAAACCATTCAATAGAAATTAATGGCAAAGTTTTTGCAATAAGATTTACTACAAAAGAAATAACCTTTTGGTTTGAAATTTTAGAAAAAGAAAATAATTCTAAAAATCAAGAATTATGTATAAAGCAAGAATTAATAAATGAAATATCAAAAAAAACTGAATATAAAAAAGCAATTATAAGAGGAATGTTTATGGGAGCAGGTTCTATAAATAATCCAGACAATAAATATCATATGGAAATTATTTTATCAAACATACAAAATTTGAATGTAGCAGAAAATTTACTAAAAGATTTAGGAATATCAGTAAAAAAGATGCAAGTAAAAAATCGAAATTCTATATATATAAAAGATGCAGAAGAAATTTCAAAATTTCTAGCTTTAATTGAAGCAAATAAGGCTGTTTTAAAGTTTGAAGATATACGAATTCAAAAAGAAATGAGAGAAAAAGTAAATAGAATTGTAAATTGCAATACAGCTAATTTAAATAAAACAATAAATGCCTCAATTGAACAAATTGCAGCAATAGAAAAAATAAAAAATAAAGGAAAATTTAAAAAACTGGAAAATAACCTACAAGAAATTGCAGATTTAAGAATCAAAAATCCAAATGCATCTTTAGTAGAATTAGGAAAAATGTTAAAAGAGCCAATAGGAAAATCAGGAGTAAATTACAGGTTAAAAAAAATAGTTGAAATAGCAAAAGAACTTTAATACAATGAAAGGAATTTAACATTGAAAGAATTAGGAATATATATACATATACCATTTTGTATACATAAATGTTATTATTGTGATTTTATATCATATGCTGGGCAAGATAAAATGCATGAAAAATACATTGATGCTTTAATTAAAGAGATAAATGCATATGACTTATCAAAATATAATGTCACAACTATTTATATAGGAGGAGGAACACCTTCTAGTATTGATAGCAAATACATAGCAATCATTTTACATAAATTAGAAGAAAAGCTAAAAAATAATTTAACCAATTTTGAAAATATTGAAATAACAATAGAAGTAAATCCAGGCACAATAACAAGTGAAAAACTAAAAGATTATAAAAATGCAAAAATAAATAGATTAAGCATAGGAGTGCAATCCACAAATAACAAGCTTTTAAAGCAAATAGGAAGAATACATAATTTACAAGATTTTTTAGATACATATAATATGGCAAGAAATATTGGTTTTAAAAATATAAATGTGGACTTGATGTTTGGCCTTCCAAGCCAAACTATTATGGACTTAAAAGAAAGCCTAAATACAATTATCAATTTAAAAGTAGAGCATGTAAGTGTTTATTCTCTAATATTAGAAGAAAATACGAAATTAGCAAAAATGGTTGAAAGTCAGGAACTTAAATTGCCATCTGAAGAATTAGAAAGAAATATGTATTGGTATGTTAAAAATACTTTAGAATTAAATGGATATAAACATTATGAAATATCAAATTTTGCAAAAAAAGGTAAAGAATCAAAGCATAACACTAATTGCTGGAAACAAAAAGAATATATAGGACTAGGATGTGCAGCTCATTCATATTTAAATAAAATTAGATATAGTAACACTGAAAAGTTAGATATGTATATTCAAAATGCCAAAAAATTAAAAAATGACATTAAAAATATACAAAGTGGAATTACAGAAAATATTAAAATTTATGCGATTCAAGAAATTCAAAACGAAATTGACACCAAAAATGAATATATGATGCTTGGTTTAAGAATGTTAGAAGGTGTTAGTGTGCAAAAATTTAAAGAAATTTTTAAAGAAAATCCTTTGTTTTTATTTAGAAAACAACTAGACTTGCTTGTAAAAGAAAAATTAATAGAGGTTGATTTAGACAAAATTAGACTTACAAATAAAGGATTAGACTTTGCAAATTTAGTATTTGAAGAATTTGTGTAAAAAATTTTAGAAAAAAGTTGAATTTTGTCAATAAAATATGTTATAATGAGTAACAGTTTGAAAAAATAAGGTATAAAATAAATAAGAAAAGGATATAATTTATATACCTTATAAGAGAAAGGAAGAATAGAAATGAAAACATATTTAAGAAAAACAAAAATAGTAGGAACAATAGGACCAGCAAGTGAAACAAAACTAGAAGAACTATTTAAAGCAGGACTAAATGTAACAAGAATAAACTACTCACACGGAAGTTGGGAAGAACAAGCAGAAAAAACAGAAGAAATATTAAGACTAAGAGAAAAACTAGACATTCCAGTAGCCTTACTTTTAGACATGCAAGGACCTGAAATAAGAACAGGAATGTTAGTCACAGGAAAAAATGACAAAATCAAACTAGAAGACGGTCAAAAATTCACATTAGTAAATGAAGACATAATAGGAGACAAAGACAAAGTATCTGTATCATATAAAGAATTATACAAAGACATAAAACCAGGGGCAAAAGTATTAATAGATGACGGAGCAATTGAACTAGTAGTTGACAAAATAGTAGGAAAAGACATAGAATGCACAGTAGTACATGGAAACGGACTAGGAAGCAGAAAAACAATGAACTTACCAGGAACAGCAGTACGTTTACCAGCATTAAAAGAAAAAGACATAGCAGACTTAAAAACTGCATGTGAACATGGATATGACTATGTTGCAATGTCATTCACAAGAAACAAAGACGACATAGATCAAGTAAGAAAAGTATTAGATGAAAATGGTGGAAAAGACATAAAAATAGTAACAAAAGTAGAAAATGTTGAAGGATTAGAGAACATGGAAGAAATAGTAAAATATGCCGATGTTCAAATGATAGCACGTGGAGACATGGCAACTGAAACAGACTACACAGAACCACCAATAATGCAAAAAAAATTCATCAAATTATGTAATAAAGCTAACAAACCAGCAATAACAGCAACACAAATGTTAGAATCAATGACATATAACCCATTACCAACAAGAGCAGAAGCAAGTGACGTAGCAAACGCAATATATGATAGAACAAGTGCAATAATGTTATCAGGAGAATGTGCAATGGGTAAATATCCAGTAGAATGTGTGCAAACAATGGTAAAAATAGCTGAAAAAGTAGAACCAGATATAGACTATTGGAAAAGATTTAAAAACAATGACAATATAAAATTAAGAGACTTCAAGAGCAAAGTTGCATATTCTACATGCCATGTAGCAATGACAATAGGAGCAGAAGCAATAATATGCTACACAAATACAGGAGATACAGCAAGAGAGCTTGCAGGATTTGGAGCAGGATGCCCAATAATTGCAATAACAGACAATAGAAGAACATATAATCAATTATCAATAGTATGGAATGTAACACCAATATATGTAGAAAAACAAGAAACAATAAATGATACACTAAAATTAGGTGTAGAAAAACTACTAGAAAAGGAAATTGTAGAAAAAGGTGACTTAGTAGTTATGACAGGAGGAGCAAAAGTTCTAAAATTAACAAAAATATAAAATGCAACATTTAAAATAAAAAAAATAATAAAAACATAAAACTAAAAAGCTTAAAAAACACTATAAAATAGTACTTTAAAAAGTACAATTTTCAAAAAGATGAATTGTAAAAAATAATAACAATTTCATCTTTTTTTAATTTAATAATTTTACAAGAAAACAACTATTTGCATAATATTATAGATAAATTTAGAGAAACTAGAACTTGTTTAGATGGCGAAGAACGAATAAAACGAGAAGAAAGAGAAAAGGATTTAGAAAAGGAAAAATAGAAATATTACAAAAATATTTCATTTTTATTATTTTTTTTCAGCATTGAGGAATAAAAATTTTTCGCAATAAATTTAGTAGATAAAACACAAATAGAACTTCTTTGTGATAAAATA
>CANRPI010000041.1 GCA_947632475.1 uncultured Clostridia bacterium
TAATGTCATCTTTAGATGTTTTCCTTCTGATAATGCTCTTATTGAATCAATTTTTAGATTTTTAAATGCAAATATTGGCATTTTATTTCCTTCTCCAAATGGTTCTAATTGTTTTAAACTTTCTACCATTTCTTTGTTTATTTCACTTAAATTGATTTTTGCATCTATGTTTATAATTGGAGTTATTTGGTCTATTTTACTTTCTATTGCTATTTGCTCAAACTTTTCTTTAAATTCTTTAAATTTTTCTTTTGATATAGTTATTCCTACTGCCATGCTATGTCCACCAAATTTTTCAATGGATTGCTGACATTTTGTTAGAGCTTCATGTAAGTCAAAACCTGGTATACTTCTTCCAGATCCTTTTCCTATACCATCTGCTTCAAAGCTTAATAATATACTTGGCTTAAAATACATGTCTGTAATTTTTGATGCTACAATCCCTATTACACCATGATGCCAGTCTTGTCCACCTACTACTATTGTTTTATTGCTATCTAAGTTTTCTTCTTCTATTTTTTTTGATGCACTTTCAAATATTGCTTTTTCTGTTTCTTGCCTTTGTTTATTATAGTTGTTTAATTTTGCTGTTAACATGTTTACTTGTTCAATATCTTTAGATAAAAATAATTCTAATGCGTCTCCTGCATTTCCCATTCTGCCACATGCATTTATTCTAGGTGCTACTCCAAATGATATTGCACTTGAATCTATTTTATTGTATCCAGATGAGTTTATTATTGAGCGTAAACCAATGTTTTTTGTTTGTTTTATTAGCATTATTCCTAATTTGGTTATTACTCTATTTTCATCTATTAATGGAACTATGTCTGATATTGTTCCTACACATACTATATCTAGGTATTTTAGATAACTCTCTTCTTTTAAGTTTAAGGTTGTTCCTAATGCTTGTATTAATTTAAAAACTACTCCAACTCCTGCTAGTTCTCTAAATGGATATTGACTATTTTTTCTTTTATTATCTATTACTGCTAGTGCTTTTGGCAATTCATTTCCTGGCTCATGATGGTCTGTTATTATTGTTTCTATTCCTAATGAATTTGCATATTCAATTTCTTCAATTCCTGAAATTCCGCAATCTACTGTTATCATTAAATCACAGCCATTTTTGTAAATTTTATCTATTGCTTCTTTGTTTAGCCCATATCCTTCATCTAATCTGTTTGGAATGTAAGTTGAACATTCCAAACCTATATCTTGTAAAAAGCTTTTTAGAACAGTTATACTTGTAATTCCATCTACATCATAATCGCCATAAATTGTTACTTTTTCTTTTTTATCTATTGCTTTTATTATTCTTTTTACAGCAATTTCCATGTCCGTTATTAAAAATGGATTATGAAAATCACTTCTAGTTGGTGTTAGAAATTTTTTTATTTGTTCTTCTTGTATTATGTTTCTATTTACTAATATGGTTGCTAGTAATTGATTTATACCATATTTTTCTTGTAACTCTTTGATTTTTATTTCGTTTGTTTCATATATTTCCCATTTTTTATTCATTGCAGGTTTATGCTAGTTTCTATTACTAACATTCCTCCTTTCTCGTCTTTTCATGACGTTTTTATTTTTATTTTTATTATTTTATAACATTTTGTATTTTTTTTAAAGTGTTTTGATATATTTTTTTATATTTGTGCCAATTGAAACACATCTATTTAAAAAATATAAATTGTGCCACTAAGAACATCCTCGTGGCACATAAAAAATACACTTTTGTTTAAGTTCACTGCAATTATTTTATTACTAAACAAAAATGTATTTTACTTAAATCTTATTTTTACACACCTACAATTGAAAATCCATTATCCACATGTATTATTTCACCTGTTATTGCACTTGACATTTCACTAAATAAAAATGCTGTGCTATCTCCAACTTGATTAGTTGTTACATTTTTATGTAAAGGAGCCCTTTCTTCTACAATGTCTAATATTGAATTAAAATCTTTTATTCCTTTTGCTGATAATGTTTTTATTGGTCCAGCAGAAATTCCATTTATTCTATATCCTTGTTTTCCTAAATCTACTGCTAGATATCTTATACTTGCCTCTAATGCTGCTTTTGCAACTCCCATTACATTATATCCTTGAATAGCCTTTTCTGAGCCATAATACGTATATGCAACTATACTTGCATTTTCATTTAGCATTTGCTTTTCTATAACTTTTCTTACTATTGCAACTAATGAATAACTGCTTACATCTTGTGCATGTGCATATCCGCTTCTTGATGTTAAAACATAATCATTTCTTAAATCTTCTGAATTGGCATGTGCAATAGCATGTAAAATACCATCTATTTTTCCATGTTCTTCTTTAATTTTATCTAAACATTTATCTATATTCTCATCAATGCTTACATCTCCCATAATATATGCCTTTGCACCAGGTAATTCTTCTAATAAACTTTGTACTTTTTCTAAATTTTCCTCTGCACATGTGCAAATTACTTCTGCCCCTTGGTCATAACAAGATTTTGCAGCTCCCCAAGCTATACTCCATTTGTTTCTTACTCCCATAATTACTACTTTCTTTCCTTTTAAAATCATCGTTTTTCCTCCTCTTTATATTTATATTACCTCTTAATTTATATATTATAGAATTTACATATTTCTAAATTTTTTATACCTTTGATTTAATAATTCAGTTTTTTTAAGTTTTTGTAATTCTTCTATATTTTTTATTAAATATTTTTTTATTGATTTTGCAACATTTTCAAAATCTTCCTTAGTCATTTTGGTTGGCTCTTTTATTATATCATCAATTATATTTAATTTTTTTAAATCTTTAGCTGTTATTTTCATATTTTCTGCAGCTTGCTTTGCTTTTGAAGAATCTTTGTATAAAATACTTGCAAAACCTTCTGGAGATAGTATTGAATATATAGAATTTTCAAGCATTACAATTTTATCTCCTACACCAATTGCTAAAGCCCCTCCACTTGAACCTTCTCCAATTACTACACATATAATCGGAACTTTTAATCTTGACATTTCCATAATATTTTTAGCAATAGCTTCACCTTGTCCTCTCTCTTCTGCTCCAATTCCTGGATATGCTCCTGGTGTATCTATAAATGTTATTATTGGTCTTTCAAATTTTTCTGCCTGTTTCATCAATCTTAATGATTTTCTATATCCTTCTGGCTGCGGCATTCCAAAATTTCTATTCATGTTTTCTTTAACATTTTTTCCTTTTTGTTCACCAATTACTGTAACAGCTTTTCCATTAAGTAAAGCAATTCCGCCAATTATTGATTTATCATCCCCAAAACATCTATCTCCATGTAATTCTATAAAATCATCAAAAATTTCATTTATATAGTCTAAAGCCTTTGGTCTATTTAATTTTCTTGCAATTTCTACTCTTTCCCATGCAGTAACTTCCATTTTAAATCGCATTCCTTTCTTAGTCACAAATTGATTTTTAAATTATAATTACTTTTTACCTTTCTACTTCTCTGTACCATTAAGATATGTGTTTCCATGGCATTTGTGCAATTAAGATATGTACCTTCATGGTATTTATACCATTAAGAAGCCTTTTCATGGTACATTATTAATTTTGCTATTGTATGTTTCATGTCTTTTCTTTCTACAATTTTATCTATAAAACCATGTTCTAATAAAAATTCTGAACTTTGAAAACCTTCTGGCAATTTTTGTTTTATTGTTTGTTCTATGACTCTTGGTCCTGCAAAACCTATTAATGCTCTAGGTTCTGCAAGTATTATATCTCCTAAACTTGCAAAACTTGCTGTTACGCCTCCAGTTGTTGGATCAGTTAAAACTGATATGTATAAAAGTTTTGCTTCATTTAGCTTTGCTATTGCACTTGATGTTTTTGCCATTTGCATTAATGATACCATTCCTTCTTGCATTCTTGCTCCTCCTGATACACAAAATAATACTAATGGCAATTTGTGCTTTATTGCTGTTTCTATTGCTAGTGTTATTCTTTCTCCTACGCATGAGCCCATACTTCCCATTAAAAAGTTTGCGTCCATTACTCCTAATACTGCTTTTTGACCTTCTATTTCACATATTCCACATTTTACTGCTTCATCTATTTTCGTTTTTTCTTTTAACATCTCAACTTTTTTTAGATATCCATCAAAATTTAATGGATCTTGAGTTAATATGTCTTTTCCTATTTCTTGAAATGTTCCTTCATCTGCAATTTGCATAATTCTTCTTCTAGATGATAGCCTAAAATGTTTTCCACAGTTTGGACATACACTAAAATTTTGGTGTAATTCTTCTTTATATATTATTTCTTTGCATGCATCGCATTTTACCCATTTTCCTATCATCATATCTGCTGCTTTTTTATTTTTCACTTTAGCTTCTTGTTTATTAATTTTCTTTATTTTGTCTATAACCATTAAAATCCCCCTTTTAATAATGGTATAATTATATATTTTATTTCTGATTTTTTCAATTGGAATAAGTGGTCAAAAATTTCTTTTTTTTCGTATCTTTAGTGAATACCAAATTTGTTTTCCATAATATAAAATTATTTGTAGTTTTATATGAAAGGAATAATAAAATATGTACCAATGTAGTAGATATAACGAACAATTAAATGTATCAAGTAAAAAAATTAAAGAACTTCGTATGAAAAATAATTTATCTTTATCTGGTCTTTCTGCAAAACTCGCTTTAATGGGGATTGATATTCCAAAACCCTCTCTACATAAGTTAGAAAAGGGAAATAGAGTTTTAAAAGATTATGAACTTTATGGATTAGCACATGTTTTTAAAGTTCCTATTGAAGAACTTCTTGATGATTTTATTTCTCAATTAAAAGATGATGATGTCGTTTAAAAAATTTAAAATTTTAATAATTTAGTTTTGTATCATAATTTTAACTTCTATTTAAATAAAAACCTCAAAGTTATTTTTTTTACTATCTATGGCTATTTTAAGTCTGTCCCCAATTAACCATGGTTATTTTAAAGTCTGTCCCCAAAGTGACCAAGTGACCATAAAAAAGCACTAAATATCTTTATATTTAGCACTTAAATAAATAAATGAATAGAGTAAATCCATAAGCCGGGTTCTGTCTTTTAAAGTAGTCATTTATCTAGGATATATATTGCTATATATCTCAAGCCACGCAATTTAGAAGGCGCCGAGCAGGCTTAATCTTCTATTTAGGTGTTGCTCCAGATGGGGTTTACACAGCCCATTATGTCACCATAATGGCGGTTGAGCTCTTACCTCACCTTTTCACCCTTACCAATTTTTTTTGGCGGTTATTTTCTGTTGCACTTTCCTTAAGGTTACCCTCACTAGACGTTATCTAGCATCTTTGCTCTATGGAGCCCGGACTTTCCTCTCGTAATTTCTTTCGAAATTTACCAGCGACTACTTAGTTTACTCTAAGTTTTATTATATCATATATTTCCTATTTGTTCTAGTAGATTTTTATATTTTATTAAAAAAATTGATACGTCTTTTAACTCTATTGCATTATTTATTTCATTTAATAAAACATATCCTTTGTTTATATTATATTGGTCATTTGATTTTATTTCTACATTTGTTAGTAAATTTGAATATAGGTTTGAAGCTGAATTTATATTGGTTTTAATTGTCTCCCAATCATCTGAATCTAATTTTGAATATGCATTAAATACATATGATTTTATTTCAATTAAATTTCCTTTTACTTTGTCTCCTTCGGTTTCATTGAAAAATTTTGGGATATATGAATATAATTTTGCTAAACTTGCAAGGGTATTTTCTTTATTCTCCTCTTTTGCAGCCACACTTAAATTGTCAAATTCCTTGTTAAAGCTTAATATATCTTCTTGATTTACCTTTAATTGATAAAGGTCAAGTGTAAATCCTGGTATAGAAGAATATAGAATTTCAATTTGATTTTTTGCATCATCCCAATTTATTTCTTGACTGCTAAGCAAAACTCCTCCTGACTTAAGTTCATATCTTGTCCCATCTTGTTGTGAATTTCCTTCAGTATTTTGGGTGCTAGTGCTTCCTCCTGATGGCGAGTTTCCGCCTTCTGAACCACTACTGTTCATGCCTTGTGCTTCTCCTCCTGATGAACTTCCTGAAGATTGACCTCCTTCTTGGCCTTGTTCACTAGAACTTTGTCCGCTTTCCCCTCCTTGGGATTGTTGATTTTCATTTTGTTGATTTTTTTCAGTGTTTTCTTTGGTTGATATATTGCTAGATTCTACATTATAATTCCTATATTCTATATTATTCATTGAATTTAATAAATCTATAAATTTTGATTCAAAATATTCTATTTCTGACACAATTTTCTCTTTTTCTTCTTTTGAATCATCTTTTGTCGCATTTGAATAAATTGTTATTGACAATACTACAATAATAACTATTAACAATATATATGCCATAATTTTAAATTTTTTCATATATACCTCCACTTTTGATTTTCTTTTTCTATTATTTGCATTTTATTCCTAGTTTATACTAGAATATTTTTTTACATATTTTTTATACTAATAATTAGAAAGGATTTTGATTTGATATGGTTGCAACTGTTAATTTATATAGTAATAATAAAGGTGAATTAAATAGTTTTTTAAGTAGTTTTTTTAACACTAATGTTGATTTAGAAGATTCTTTGAAATGGGAAAAAGAATATGCCAACCCTGTTGAGTTGGCAGAAATTATTGGTACTTTTATTGATAATAATGATTCTTATAATATAAAAATGTGGATTTGTTTGGATAAGGATATATTTATAAATGTTACTAATGAAAATGCTGATAAAATAATAAAGTATTTATACGAGCGATTTCCTTATTAGTTATTTCATTATATGTTATCATAAAATATTGTTGAAGAGTCATCTTTTTGGCTTTCTTCAAGTTTTGAAGAAACTTCTTCTTCTGAATCTCCTTCTTTAATTTGTGGGTTTGTTTCTACTTCTACAGTTGTTTCTAAATTTGTTTGAGTACATTCTCTATTTTCTTCTTGTGCGTTTTCCTCTTGACTGTCTTCCTCTTGTTTATAACCGCATTGGTCACAATATTTTGCATCTTTTGACAATTTTGCATGACAATTTGGACATTGCTTTTTATCATTTAATTCTAAACTTTCTTTTAATAAGCTTTCTATTTCATCACTTAATACATCTATTTTTGTGCATTGTTCTTCTAGGTCGTCTTTTATTGATATTTCTTCTTCTCTTACATGTTTTTCATAAACTTTTTTTCCTATTTCTTCATATAAATCTGAAATTTGACATTTCAAATCATTCATTTTCATTTTATTTTTAGTTTCCTTTGCTATTTTTCCTGTTTTATCTGCTGTAATTTTGTATGCTTCTGTAGCTTTTTTACTTAATTTATCAAAAAATTCCATATTAATACATTCCTTTCTTAGGTATAAATTGATTGGAAAAAGTTTGCTTATTTTTCGACATTATTTTTCAACCTTATTTCTCCCTATTTAATAATATTATTCTTTTCATTTATAATGTTTTTTATTCAAAGATATATGTAAAATTCTATTCTCTTTTTTTAGTTCTTGTCATTAAATTTTTAACAGCTTCATTTGGATTTAAATTTTCATATATTACTTCATAAACAGTTTTTACTATTGGCATATCTACATTGTGAATCTTACATAATTCATATGCAACTTCTATATTGTCTATACTTTCAATTACCATTCCAACTTCCTTTTTAGTTTCTTCTAAGCTTTTTCCTTTACCTATTAATAATCCTGCTTTTCTGTTTCTGCTATGCTCACTTAAACAAGTAACAATTAAATCTCCTAATCCACTTAATCCATAAAAAGTATCCTTTTGTCCTCCAAGTTCCACACCTAGCCTTGTTAATTCTCCTAATCCCCTTGTTATTAGTGCTGCAAATGTATTGTCTCCTAAGCCTATTCCAGCTGCTACTCCAGCACAAAATGCTATAATATTTTTTAATGCTCCTCCGAAGTTCTACTCCTTTTACATCTTTTGAAGTGTATATCCTCATATCTGTGCACATAAAAGTATCTTGTATTAAGCTTAAAATTTCATCATGTTTTGATGCAATAACTAATACTGTTGGTATTGCAATAGAAACTTCTTCTGCATGACTTGGACCAGATAAAACACCAATTTTGGCAGTAGGTAATTCGTCTAATATTACCTCATCTAATGTTTTTAATGTATCTTTTTCAAAACCTTTTGAGCAAATTATTACTGGCTTATCTCCTACATATTGCTTATATTGCTTAAATGTTTCTCTTGTAAATTTTGATGGTGTTACATGTAAAATGAATTCACTGTTTTCAATTACTTCTTTAAAATCTGTTGAACATTCTATATTTTCAGGTAATGTAAGATTTGGTAAAAATTTGCATCTTTTTTCTTCATTAATTAGCCTTTTCTCTTCTTCGCTAAAAGACCATATTTTTATTAAGTTTCCACATCTTGATAGATGAGTTGCCAGCGCGACTCCCCAGCTTCCACTTCCAATTATTGCAATTTTTTTCATATTTAATTTTTCCTTTCTTACATATTTTATTATTTCTTAAAGCTTAATTTATTTTCTGTTCCATTTAAAATTCTTTTTATATTGCTTCTATGATTATATAACACAATTATTGCTAAAATTAAACTATAAATAAAATATGTATTTCCATTTTTTTCTTGTGTTAATACTGTATAATTTTCATTTATAAATAATGTCAAAACTGGAAATAAAACAGCTGCAGCACAAGAACCTAATGATACAATTCTTGTTAAAGCCATTAAAACTAGAGCAAATACCAAACAAATTAATCCAATTTGCCAGTTACTTATAAGTAAAACTCCAAGTGCTGTGGCAACTCCTTTTCCTCCTTTAAATCCAAAAAATACTGGAAAAGTATGTCCTACAACAACTGCAACTCCTGCTATTTGTACTAAAAGTTCTCTATTTACTCCATTTATAATATTTCCTAATATAATGGCAATTAAAATTGCAACTATTCCTTTTAAAATATCACATATTAAAGTAATTGCTGCCGCTTTTTTACCTACACTACGAAGCATATTAGTAGATCCTGCATTTCCGCTTCCTTTTTCTCTAACATCAAATCCTGCCATTTTTTTACTTAAAATTATTGAAAAATTGATACTTCCTATTAAATAAGCTATTACTAACATTATAATATAACAAATTATCATATTTTTTCCTCCTTTACTATGTGTGCTAATAGACGTTTTTTTGACACATTTGTGCCATTAAGAAACGCCCCGTGGCACATTATTCATTTTTTTCTCTAACTATAATTCTTACTGGAGTCCCTTCTAAGCCAAATTCTTTTCTGAATTGATTTACTAAATATCTTTCATATGAAAAGTGAAATAGCTCTTTGTTGTTTACAAATATTACAAATGTTGGTGGTTTTGTTGATGCTTGTGTGCCATATAGGATTTTTAGCCTTTTTCCTTTGTCTGTTGGTGGTTGCACAATTGATATTGATTCGTTTATAACTTGATTTAATGTGGCAGTTGGTACTCTTAACGCATTTTGGCTAGCTACTTTATTTATTAGGTCAAATAGTTTGTTTACTCTTTGTCCTGTTTTTGCTGATATAAATATGATTGGTGCATATGATAGGTATGATAGTTTATCATATACTTGCTTTTTGTATTTTTCTAATGTTCCTGTTTCTTTTTCAACTGCATCCCATTTGTTTACTACTATTATTATTCCTTTTCCTGCTTCATGCGCTTCACCTGCAATTTTTGTGTCTTGTTCTGTGACACCTTCTGTGGCATCTATAAGTAGTAAACATACATCTGCTCTTTCTATTGCTAATAATGTTCTCATTATGCTAAATTTTTCTATTGATTCTTTTATTTTGCTTTTTCTTCTTACTCCTGCTGTGTCTATTAATATATATTTTCCTTTTTCGTTTTCAAAGGTTGTGTCTATTGCATCTCTGGTTGTTCCTGCTATGTTACTTACTATTGTTCTATTTTCTCCTAAGATATTGTTTATTAGTGATGATTTTCCTACATTTGGTTTTCCTATTACTGCTACTTTTATTTCATAGGTTTCGTCTTCGTCTTCGGTTTTTTTAGGAAAGTTTTCATAGATTTTGTCTAATACGTCTCCTATTCCTATACCATTTGCTGCTGCAATTGGATATGGATCTCCTAGCCCTAAATTGTAAAATTCATATGCTTCTTGCTTGTCTTTTTCAAAGTTGTCCGCCTTGTTACATACCAAAACTATTGGTTTTCCTGATTTTTTTAACATTATTGCTATTTCTTTATCTGCTGATGTGACTCCTTGTTTTATGTCTGTTAAGAATATTATTACATCTGCCATAGATATTGCTAAATTTGCTTGTTCTCTCATTTGTGATAATATTATGTCATCTGTGTTTGGTTCTATTCCACCTGTGTCTATTAATGTAAAGTTTCGCCCTCTCCAGTTTGAGTCTGCATATATTCTGTCTCTTGTTACTCCTGGTGTATCTTGAACAATTGAAATTCTACTTCCTACTAAATAGTTGAAAAATGTAGATTTTCCTACATTTGGTTTTCCTATTATTGCTACTATTGGTTTTGGCATTTTAACCTCCTTTTGTTGCCTTATTAATATTTATCTACTGCTTTAATGTGTTTTTATATTATTTTCTACATAATTTAGCTATAGTATATCATAAAATAATTAAAATTTCTACTAAAATTTCGTATTATTTGAATTGACTTGTATTTATTGATTTTACTGAGTTTCTCCGTATGCACACAATTTAACCATCAAGTAACCAATCTAGTACATTTATTTTTTTTATTCCGTCGAAATCTGCATCTAAATCATCATCTAATGTTAAGATGT
>CANRPI010000042.1 GCA_947632475.1 uncultured Clostridia bacterium
TATTTTAAAATAACATTGTTATCTTTTCCACACACTAAAAGTTTGAATTATTTTTTATTTAATTTTAATTAAGTATAGTACTTAATTAAAATGTTAAAAGCTTAGAAAGTATTTTCTTTACTTATACTTTTTAAGCTTTTTAATTTTATTTTTATAAATTTTTTCTAATTTTTTTTTACTAAAATTATTGCACTAATATTGTTATTATGCTATATTTATATCAAATTAATTTTTAATTAAGTACTATACTTAATTAAAAATTTTTGTTAGTATATATATAATAAATTCATATTTCAAATTAGTTCTCTAAGCTTTCTATATATAATATCCTATTATATTTTGCCACTCTATCTGTTCTGCAAGGTGCACCAGTTTTTATTTGCATACTATTTATTCCAACTGCAATATCTGCAATTGTTGTATCTTCTGTTTCACCAGAACGATGTGAAATTATTGTTTTATATCCATTTTCTTTTGCATATTGTATTGTTTCTAATGTTTCAGTCAATGTTCCTATTTGGTTTGGCTTAATTAATATTGCATTAGCTATATTATTATCTATTCCACGTTTTAGTCTTGATTTATTTGTTACAAATAAATCATCACCTACCAATTGTATTTTATTTCCTATTCTTTTTGTTAATTCCTTCCAACTATCCCAGTCTTCTTCTGCTAGCGCATCTTCTATTGATGCTATTATTGGATATTTCTCACATAAATCTTCTATATATTGTATCATTTCTTCTTTTGTTTTGAAATTATCTGTTTTCCAAAAATAATATCCACTTTTTCCTATTTTCTTTGCTTCTTCATACATTTCTGTACTTGCTATGTCTAAGGCTATTTTTATATCTTTTTGAGGCTCATACCCTGCTTTTTTTATTGCTTCTATTATTACGTCTAAGGCTTCTTCTTCACTTTGTAAATTTGGTGCAAATCCTCCTTCGTCTCCAACACTTGTAACTAGCCCTTTTTCTTTTAATACTGATTTTAATGAATGGTAAACTTCTGCACCTCTACGTAGCCTTTCACTAAAAGTTATGTCTCCTACTGACATAATCATAAATTCTTGAATGCTTATATTATTGTCTGAATGTTTACCGCCATTTAAAATGTTCATCATTGGCACAGGACATTTGGTTGCATTTATTCCTCCTATATATTGGTATAATTCCATTCCTAAGGTTTTTGCGGCTACTTTTGCTACTGCAAGTGATACTCCTAAAATGGCGTTTGCTCCTAAATTTGATTTATTTGGTGTATCATCTAATTTTATCATTTCTGTGTCTATTTTCTTTTGTTCATATACATTCATTCCAATTATTTTTTTTGCTATTTTTTTGTTTACATTTTCAACTGCTTTTTGTACTCCTTTGCCATTATATCTACTTTTTTCTCCATCTCTTAGTTCAACTGCCTCAAAACTTCCTGTTGATGCACCTGATGGAACTGCTGCTATTGCTGTGAAACCACCTTCTACTTTGACTTCTACTTGTAAAGTTGGATTCCCCCTAGAGTCTAGAACTTCTATCGCTTTTACATCCTCAATTTCTAAATAGTCTTTCATTACTATCACGTTCCCTTCTGTATGCAAATTTTTCCATATTTGCAATATATTTCTATGATAGTTTATACATTTTTTATGCTATTTATTCATTTTTAATAATATTAGGATGCTTTTTTATTTCTTAAATTCATTGCATATTTTAAAGATATTTCGTTTATGTCTCCTGAAGAAATGCGGGCAATTTCTTTTATTACTTCGTCTTCTGATAATAGTTTTACTTGGGTTGCTGTTCTTTTATTGTTTACATTTTTGCTTATAAAATAATTGTAGTCTGCAGCTGCTGCTATATTTGGTAAGTGTGATATGCATAATACTTGATGCTTGCTTGATATTGTTTTTAATTTTTTTGCTACTGAATTTGCTGCTTTTCCACTTATTCCTGTGTCTATTTCATCAAATACCATTATTGGTATTTCATCTGTGTCTGCTAAGACTTTTTTTATGGCAAGCATTGTTCTTGACATTTCTCCGCCTGATGCTATTTTTGAAAGTTCTTTTTCGTCTTCTCCTAAGTTTGTTGAAATGTAAAATGTTACTGTGTCTTTTCCTGTTTTTGTGTATTCTTGAACATAGTCTACATGTATGTTTATTTTGGCATTTTTCATTTCTAGTTCTTCTAATTCTTTATTGATTTTTTTGCTTAATTCTTCTGCATTTTTTACTCTTATTTTGTGCATACTATTTGCTATTAAATCCATTTGTTTTTCTATTTCTTGCTTTTCTTTTTTGAGTTGTGAGTTATATTCTTCTAAGTTTTTTATATGATTTATTTGCTCTGATATTTCTTCTTTATATTTTAGTATTTCTTCTATTGTGTTTCCGTATTTTCTTTTTAAAGAATATATTAGGTTTATTCTTTCTTCAACATAGTTTCTTTCTTCTTCATCAAAATATGTATTTTCCTTGTAATTTGATATATCTCTTGATATTTCTTGCATTTCATAGTATATACTTTTTAGACTATTTGATGTTTGCTTGTATTTTTCATCTATTGTTTCTATTTTTTCTAATGCTCTTATTGAAAGACTTATTGTGTCTATACATTTTTCTGAAATTAAACTGTCTGCTTGTGTTAGGTTTTGTACTATTTTTTCTGAGTTTTGCATTTTTGTTCTTTTTTCTTCTAATTCTACTTCTTCGTTTGTTTTTAGGTTTGCTTCTTCTATTTCGTTTTCTTGATATTGTAATAAGTCTAACATTCTTTGTTTTTCTCTTTCGTCTCCATAGTTTTCTTTTAATTTTTGCTTTATTATGTTATATTGTGCATAAAGCTCTTGATATTTTTGCTTTTCTTTTTTTATTGTTTCTCCTATAAATCCATCTAAATAGTTTAAGTGTAATTTTGTGTCTAGTAGGTTTTGATTGTCGTTTTGACCATGTATTTCTATGAATTTTGACATGAATTTTTTTAGCTCGTTTACTGTTACTATTCTTCCATTTATTTTGCACATGTTTTTTCCATTTATGTTTATTTCTCTTGATATTATTATGTTTCCGTCTATTGAGTTTTCGTTTTCTGGCTCGTATATGCATAGTTCTACATATGAGTTTGTTTCTCCTTTTCTTATCATTTCTTTTGAGAATCTTCCTCCAGATATTATTTGTAATGAGTCTATTATTAGTGTTTTTCCAGCTCCTGTTTCTCCTGTTAATACGTTTAGCCCTTCGTTTAAATCTATACTTAAATCTTCTATTATTCCTATGTTTTTTATGTGTAGGAAATTTATCATTACTTTTACCTCCTGTTTATTAACTATTTTGAAATACAAAAAAATGTTTGTTTTTATTCTATCTCCATTTTTATAAAATGTCAATAGTTTTTACAAACATTTTTTCTTATTATATATTATTAATTATTTTATTTCAACTTGTTCTTTTCCTACAATTTCTTCAAAGATTTTTAGTATTTCATCTGTTAAATAAATTTGACCACAAGGCTTAATTTCTTCTCCTACTTTTATTGCAACATTCATATTTACTCTGTCACCTGCAAAATATTTAATTGCTCCACGTAGTTTATCTTTTTGTTTTTCTTCTGTATTAGTTATGTTTAATAATAATAAAGTTGGTCTAGAAATAATATCTTTCTCTATTTCTTTTTTATTTCCGCTTCTTTTGCATTTCATTTACAGCTATGCTAAAATCTTTTATATCATTTGCAATTATAGTTGTAGTATCATCTTCTCTAATGCTAAGCCTTCCATCTACTAATACAATGTTTTCTTCAATTAAACTAGAACCTGCCTTCATATACGCATTTTCAAATACAATTATTTCTGCTGTTCCATATAAATCTTCAATTGTTACAAATGCCATTATTTTGTTATTTTTAGTGTATTTCTTTTTAATATTAGAAATAATTCCTGCATATTTTACATTTTGACCATCTTTATATTTCAACTTTTCAGTATTTTGCACTGCATTTTCTTCTTCATCATTCATATTTGTATTCATTTGCTCGTCTATTTCTCTTAAAGCTATTGTATTTATGTTTGTTACCTTTTCTATTTGTTCTCTTATTTTTTCTAACGGATGACCTGATATATATATTCCAAGCATTTCTTTTTCTAATGATAATAATTCTTTATTTTGAAGTTCTTCATGTTCTTCAAATGTATATTTTATTTCGTTTAACTCTTGTTTTTCTTCTTCTGTTCCTATGTCAAACATTGAAACTTGACCATTAAAACCTTTTTTCTTGCCTGCTTGTATTGTATCTATTATTGACTCAAATGATGCTAGAAGCGTACTTCTTGTTTGCTCAAATTCTTCAAATGCCCCAGCCTTTATTAAACTTTCTATACATTTTTTATTTACAGATTCATCTGCTATTCTTTCACAAAAGTCTGTAAAGCTTTTATATGGTCCATTTTCCTTTCTTTCTTTTACTATAATGTCAACTGGAGTTGTGCCTACATTTTTTATGCTTCCAAGTCCAAAACGTATTTTAGCAATTTTGGTCTCTTTGTTGTATTCAGTTGTAAATTTTGTATTACTTTTGTTTATATCTGGCTTTAATATTTCTATTCCTAGTGATTTACATTCATTTATATATTGTGGTATTTTATCTAAATTTCCTAAAAAACTATTTAAAGTTGCTGCCATAAATTCTGCAGGATAATATTGCTTTAAATATGCTGTTCTGTAAGCTACTACTGCATAACATGCTGCATGTGATTTATTAAATGCATATTTTGCAAATTCTGCCATTTCATCAAATATTTTATTTGCTGATGCTTCATCTATTCCATTTCTTACACATCCTGGAACTATTATGTTTCCATCTTCATCTACTTGACCATGTATAAATACTTCTCTTTCTTTTGCCATTACATCAAGCTTTTTCTTTCCCATTGCACGTCTAACTAAATCTGCCCTTCCGAAGTGAGTATCCTGCTAAGTCACGCACTATTTGCATTACTTGCTCTTGATAAACCATGCATCCATATGTTACATTTAGTATTGGCTCTAAACTTGGGTGTGTGTATTCATTATGTCCTGGATTTAGTTTTCCTTTTACATATCTAGGTATTTGGTCCATTGGCCCTGGTCTATATAATGATACACCTGCTATTAAGTCTTCTAAACAGTCTGGTTTTAACTCTTTCATAAAGTTTGTCATTCCTTGAGATTCAAATTGGAATATTCCCATTGTTTTTCCATCTTGCCATAATTTGTATACATTTTTGTCTGACATTTCTTTGTCAAATTCTACATCTATTCCTCTATTTTCTTTTACTAAGTCTATTGTGTCTTGTATTACAGTTAGAGTTCTTAGTCCTAAAAAGTCCATTTTTAGTAGTCCTAATTCTTCTAAAGTTGTCATTATATATTGAGTTGAAATTTGCCCATCACGTACATATAATGGGACATAAGTATCTACTGGTTCTTTTGTTATAACTACTCCACATGCGTGAGTTGATGCCTGCCTTGGCATTCCTTCTAATCCCATTGCTATGTCTAATATTTTTTTTACTTGTTCTTCATTTTCATATCTTTGTTTTAATTCTTTATTTTGCTCTATCGCCTTTTTTATTGTTATATGTAGCTCATTTGGAATCATTTTTGCTAATTCATTTGCCTCTGAATATGGATAGTCTAAAACTCTTGCTACATCACGAATTACCATTTTTGCTGCCATTGTTCCAAATGTTATAATTTGTGAAACATGGTCATGTCCATATTTGTTTGATACATAGTCAATTACATTTTGCCTGCGTTCATAACAAAAGTCAACATCAAAATCTGGCATGCTTATTCTTTCTGGATTTAAAAATCTTTCAAATAGTAAGCCATATTTCATTGGGTCTATATCTGTTATGCCTATTGCATATGCTAAAATTGAACCTGCTCCTGAACCACGCCCTGGTCCTACTGGTATTGAGTTTTGCTTAGCATAATGTATAAAATCCCAAACTATTAAGTAATAATCTACATATCCCATTTTTTTGATTATTCCTATTTCATATTCTGCTCTTTTTATTATTTCTTCAGATAAATCTTCACCATATCTTTCTTTTAAGCCGTCATCACATAATTTTTTTAAATAGTCATAATGTGTAGGATATTCCGGAGGTACATCATAATTTGGTAGTATTGTATGTCCAAATTCAAATTCTACATTGCATTTTTCAGCGATTTTTACTGTATTTTCTATTGCATCTGGAAATGCTTTAAAATATTCTATCATCTCTTCAGGAGATTTTACATACAATTCATCTGTGTCAAATCTCATTCTATCTATGTCACTCATTCTTTTACCTGTTTGTATGCAAAGTAAAACTTCGTGATTATATGCATCTTCTTTTTTTAAATAATGCGCATCATTTGTGGCTACAAGTGGTATATCAAGCTTTCTTGCTAAAGCTATTAATTTTTGGTTTGCTAGTACTTGCTCTTTTAGGCCATTATTTTGTATTTCAATATAATAATCTTCTCCAAAAACTTTTTTGTGCCATAATGCAATTTCTTCTGCTTTATCATTTTGCCCATTTAGTAAAGCCTGATTTACAGACCCCGCTAAACAAGCACTTAAGCAAATTAGTCCTTCATGATACTTTTCAAGCACTTCTAAATCTATACGTGGTTTGTAATAATATCCTTCTGTAAAACCTATTGAAACTAGCTTACTTAGATTTTTGTACCCTTCATTGTCTTTTGCAAGTAATATTAAATGATTGTATTTGTTATCTATATTAGGCTCTTTATTTAGACGTGACCTTGGTGCAACATATACCTCACAACCAATAATTGGTTTAACTCCTTCTTTTTTACATGCTTTATAAAAATCAATTGCTCCATACATGACTCCATGGTCTGTTATTGCAATTGCATCCATTCCTAACTCTTTTGCTCTTACTGGCAAGTCTTTTATTCTGTTTGCGCCATCTAATAAACTAAACTCACTATGTATGTGTAAGTGCACAAAATTTGACATTTTTTTCTCCTTTTCTTATTTTATATTTAAGATATTATATCATTGTAATATCTTAAAAGCAAGTGTGCCACGGGGACGTTTTTTAATGGTACATTGGTGCTATGGAGACTCTTCCTACTGGTGCTTTGGTGCTATGAAAGCACTTCTTGCTAACACACTTATGCCAAAACCAGCGATAATAAATACCGCTGGTTTGCTTTAGATAAAATAACTATTCTCCCAATATTTCATAGGTCTGCAATGACCTTTTTATATAATTTATTATGTCAGTCTTTGCCTCTTTTGGAAGCTCCAACTTTTCTATTATATTTATATTGTTTATATTCTTATAAAGCGTTTCTAAAGAACAATGATCTTCTTCAGAATTTGCTACAAATAGGAATTCGACCATAACAATATCTTTATATTTTAGTTTTGGAGTTAATACGATTATTCTATCATTAATCTCCAATTTTATTTTATAAAGATATTCCAACTTGAGTTTTTTTCCTTCTCGAATAATTATATAATGTCTCTTATCCGTTGTAGGAATTTTTAAATATACTGCCTGGTTTTGATATACTGCTTCTTCTAGCGTATGTGTTCCTACTCTTTTCCCTTCTTTTTTTGCTATTATATATTTTACTTTTTTTTCTTTTGCATTGGCAAGCTGAGCATTATCAGCTGAATATAAAACAGCATTTCTCTGTTTACAAAACCATACTACTTTTTCATCAACTGTTTCCTCAAGCATATTATCGATTTCTCCAACCTCTGCTGTAACTACATTTGGTAACTCATTTCGGACAAATTTTTTGAAAAATTTCCGTATGTTTGCTCCAAACACAGTTGTAAACTTTTTTTTGTTATCCATTTCTTTTCTAACAATATCACATAGTATAACTTTTTTATACTCTGCAATGACTTCGAAAAAGTCTACTGCATTTAGTGCAGATGTGTCAAATACTAACAACTTTTTACTTTGTTCGTTTTCTTTGATATTTTCTGCATTTTGAGCTTTTGCAGTTTCTTCTTTTTGTTTGATAGCTGTTTGCTTTCTTTCTCTTCTACTAGGTCTTGCTTTCGATTTTAGTGTTTTTGCCATATTAATTTCCTTTCTTGTTTATGAATCATCAGGTAACACTTTTTAATAACATAAAATATTGGAATTAACTTTTTTATTTTATCCTCCTTTCATCTGATGCATTTGCATCTTGATTATTTTATTTTAACTTGCTTTAGCAATTTTTTATGTTGACATTGTATCACATTTTTATTATTTTTTCAACTCATATCTATAATATTATTAATTAAATAATCTCTCCTAAATAAATTGTAGAAGAGATTATTTTTAATTATTATACTCTAACAGTTAATCCAAACTGATGTAGATTTTGCTTTTACTTTGAAATTTCCATATCCTTCATTATCTATTGTAATTTCTTCATTACAGTTTGCAAGACTATCTATAAATTTTTCTCCTGCAAAGCTTTTACCTATATACATTCTTTTTTCTCCGTCTCCAGCATTAGATATAGTTACTGCTAAACCTGATTTTATATGTAATTCATCACCTTCTAGTGTCCACCCTATTATATTTGGATTATCTAAATAATCGTGCTGTTCTCCATATGCTTTTTCTTTTCTTAATTTTATTAGTGTTTTTAATGATTCTAATGGCTTTACATTATCATGTGGAATTCCATAAAAATCGCCATAAAATACACATGGATATCCTGCATTTCTTAATAGAATTATGCTATAAGCTGCTGGCTTAAACCATTCTTCTACAAAACTCTCTAAAGCTTGACCTGGCTGAGTATCATGATTGTCTACAAATGTTACTGCTTTGCATGGATTTTCTTTTACTAATGTTCGCTCAAATATTTGGCTTAAATCAAATTGTTCATCTTTTGATGCTCTTGATAAATTATAATGTAATGGTACATCAAATAAAGATATTTCTCCTTCTGTTTCTGTAATATATTTATGCAATTTTGATATGTCCCCACTCCAGTATTCTCCTACTGTAAATAGTTGTTGCTTTGTTTGTTCTCTTATTATTTTTATCCAATTTTTATAAAAATTTGAACTTATATGTTTTACTGCATCTAGCCTGAAACCATCAATATTAGTTGTTTCTACATACCATTTTCCCCATTTTATACATTCTTCTATTACTTCTGGATTTTCAAAGTCTAAATCTGCTCCCATTAAATAGTCATAATTTCCAAATTCTTCATCAACTTCATTTCCCCAAGTTTTGTCTTTGAATTTGAAAATGGCATGTTCTTTTGAATTTTCATCATAGTCTATTCCATCAAAATGTGTCCAATTCCATTCAAAGTCTGAATATTTGTTTTTTCTACCTGGAAAGGTAAATTTTGTTGCGACTTTTACGTTTTTTTGATTTGCTATTTCTAAATTATGATTTCCCCAATCTACTTTTGATGCAGGTATTGTTTGTAACATGTCTGCTCCCATTTTGTGGTTTAAAACTATGTCTGCATATGCTTCTATTCCATTTTGTTTTAATGTTTTTATGCAGTTTATGTACTCTTCTTTTGAACCGTATTTTGTTTTTATTGTTCCTTTTTGGTCAAATTCTCCTAAGTCATATACGTCATATACTCCATATCCTACTTCGTCTTTTCCTCCTATTCCTTTGTATGCTGGCGGAAGCCATAAAGCTGTTATTCCTAAGTTTGATAGTTTTTCTGCTTCGTTTGATAGGTTGTTCCATAAATTTTGATTGCATTCTAAGTACCATTCAAAATATTGCATCATTATTCCATTTATTTTTTTCATTTTTTATAACCTCTTTTTTTATGGTTATTTTATCATTAATTTTTTATTTTTACAAATACATCTAGTATATTTCAGAAATAAAGATTAAATTTTTTTATTTATATATATTCCATCTTTTCTATTTCCATTTGTTGGTATTTTTATAGTTA
>CANRPI010000043.1 GCA_947632475.1 uncultured Clostridia bacterium
TGTTTTAAAGCAAATTCACAAGCTGAAACAACAAATCCATTGAAAGAATATTCTTTTTTATCTAATCCTTTATTAGCTTTTTCAACAATATCAATTATTTGTGCATTTATTTCAACAGGAAATCTTATACTTTTATAGATATTGGCTTCAGCAGATTTTTTCATTACAAATTTATCCATTAATTATCACCTCATTAAAACTTTTCTTATAATTTTTCATTTTATATAGACATTTTAACTAAATTGTGATATATAAAATATAACTGTATTTCAGTTATACTTTTGCAAAAGAAAAAAATAAAAAAATGTTGAAAGAAAAATAGTCTTTTGGTTGTTTAAATTTGTTTTTAATTTTTTAATATTAATATATTTATTATGTCTTTATACAAAAGACAAAGAAAGGATTAGGTTATGGAAAATTTTAAAATAAATGTAAAAGGTATTACACTTATTGCTTTAGTGATAACAATAACTGGAGCAATGAACACTAATGAATTATAATATAATACTGACCAAAGTAAAAAAATCCATTGACAAAACAAAATTAAGATAGTAATATAAAAATAGATAAAAAACTACATCTTATGCAGACACAATAGCATTAGACAAATAGTAGAAACATTTAACAATACTTCATCAGTAAAAGAATATGCTAGTCAAGTTTCAGAAATAACAGAAGATGGAGAATTATTTGAATTTATATAAAGATGTTAAAAAAATAAGCATAAGGAGAAATAAACTTAAATGAAATTGTTAAATATAGCAAAAATAGAGCAAGAATTAGGAAAAAAAATACAATATTATGAAGAAATAGAATCAACACATTTATATGCAAAAAAAATAGCAAAAAATAAAGAAAACGATGGAACAATAATAATTGCTGAAATGCAAACATCAGGAATAGGAACAAAAGGAAGAACATGGTATACAGGAAAAGGCAAAAATATAGCTCTAACAATGATAATACACCCAAAATGTAACATAAAACAATTAGAAAATTTGCCAGTAGAAATAGCAAAAAAAATACAAAAATCAATATATGACTTATATGGGTATAAACTAGAAATAAAAGAGCCAAATGATTTAATGTTAGAAGGAAAAAAAATTTGTGGAATATTAACAGAAATACAAACAATTCAAGGAAAAATAAATTATTTGTTAATAAGTTTTGGGTTTAATGTAAATGAAGAAAACTTTTCAGATGAAACTAAAAAAATTGCCACATCTCTAAAAGAAAAATATCATAAAGACTTTGAAAGAGAAGAAATAATAATAAAAATAATAAAAGAACTAGAAAAATAAAAAGTATCTAATAGGCTAAATAATTAGAAAAAATATTTAGAACTATTAGATACATTTTTTAATTTTAGTTCTTTTTTTTATTTTCATAAATATAAATTAAATAAAGTTAAAACAATCAAAAAATGTTTATAAAGTTCATGTTAAAGAAAACTTATAAATATATAATAGGAGTTGATAATATGGAAAACATACAAACAGTAAAAAATAATAATAGTATAAAAAATATATTTTTAGGAGTTGGAATTTCATTTATAATTACAATAGTTGTACTTTTAGTATTTTCAGTATTACTTTCATTTACTAATATAGATGAAAATACAATAACGCCAGTAATAATAATAACAACAGCTATAAGTATATTAATAGGAAGCACAATTGCAAGTGCAAAAATAAGAAAAAACGGTTTACTAAATGGAGGGATAATAGGTGGTATATACATATTAATTTTATATTTAGTATCAAGTTTATTAAATTGGCGATTTAGCTTAAATATACAAAGTATAATAATGATAATAGTAGGAGTAATATTTGGAATATTAGGAGGAATAGTAGGTGTAAACAAAAAAAATTGAGCATTAAAATATGCAAAATAAAAAAAGTGAAAAATTTCCAAAAAATGGTTGACAAATCCATTTTTTGGTATTATAATAAATTCACATTTTCAAAATATATTTAATTTTAATTTTTTAAATCCATATAAATGGAATAATTTAATCAATTGGTTCTTAAAAGAACTCTTTAATTTTTAATTTTAATCTTTAAAATCCAATAAAGACTAAAAAATAATACAGGAAGGAGGAATGCTATTGAAGAAAAAAATAATAATTATATCTACACTACTTTTACTAGTTACAATGTCTTTTCTAGGTGGACAAGCATATGCAAAATATGTAGCTAGTGTAAGAGGACAAGGAGTTGCAGAAGTAGCAACTTGGAGCTTTAAAGTAAATGATCAAAAAGAACAAGTAGAAACCATAAATTTAGCATCAACATGTGATAATGAAACTTTAATAGACAACAAAATAGCACCAGGAACAAGTGGAACTTTCAATATTAAAGTAGATGGTACTGGTTCAGATGTAGGAATTGACTATAACATTTCATTTACAAACGAGCAAAATAAACCTACCAATTTAAAATATATTTATGAAGATGGTACATATAATTCAATCACAGAAATACAAGATAAACTATCTGGAACAATTAATGCAAATGACTCTAACAAAGTAAAGATAATTCCAATAAAATGGGAATGGAAATACGAAACAGGAGAAAGAGATGAAGTTGCAAGCAATGACAAAATAGATACACAAAATGCAGAATCAATTTCAAACTATACATTTGATGTAGTTGTTACAGGAACTCAAGTAAAACCACAAGAGTAAAAATTTAATAAAATTAAATATAAAATTGAAAATGTAAATAAATATTTCTATTGACCCCAGTAGGTAAAACTAATACTGTAATAATATTTATACTATTACAGTATTAGTATAAATAAAAATGAGAGGAGGAATATGTTAGAAAAAAACTAACATAGCCAAAATGAAGAAAAAAGAAATAAAACAAAAATTAAAAGATAAGAAAAAAATAATTACAGCAGTATTAATGTTAATATTAGTAGGCATATTATTTTTTTCAGGATATAGTATGGGAAAAGAATACAGTAAAATAGACATAAATGCAGAAACACAAATAGCAAAACCAATTTTAGTTGTAGAAAATAACCCAGAAATAAATCTACAAACAGTAAACGACAAAGGATATTATGACTTTGTAGTAAAAAATTATAATGAAGAAGGAGCTATAAATCAAGTAGATTTATTATACAATATAGAAATATTATCTAAACTAGATAAAGCAATAGTAGTAAAACTATATAAAAATGGTGAAGAATTAAAACTGCAAGATAACAAAACAGAAAACATGACTTTACCAAAAGGCATTGAACAAGAAGAAAAATATCAAATGCAAATATCTTATGATAAAACAAAAGAAACATCAATAGAAGACATTGTTGAAGAAATACAAATAAAAGTGCATTCAGAGCAAGCAAAAAGTTAAGCAAAAGGAGGCACTATGAAGAAAAAAATTATAATTTCAATAATAATACTTATTATTTTATTTCTAATATATTTATTTACAAAAGTAAAAATCATAAACAATCAAGATGATTTAATTTTCTTTAAATTATTCAGTCAAGGCAATCGGTAATATAGAAAAAAATACAAATTTAAACAATCAAGAAGCTATCAAAAACATAGAAAATTCAACAATAAAATATAAATTTAAAGTATCATATAAAGATACGAAAATACAAAATGTAAATATAATAGATACAATTGATTCTAAAACATTAGTAAAAGAAAAAATAGCCCCAGGAACACAAGGAAAATTTCAAATAGAAATTAGTTCAAACAAAAATTTGCAATATCAAATAATGTTTATAAGTGAAAACAAAAAACCCAAAAACTTAGTTTTTTATAAAGAAGGAGAAAATACACAATATAGTAGCTTAGAAGAATTACAAAAAAATTTAAAAGGTACAATTAACAAAAATCAAATAAAAAATATTACAATACATTGGAAATGGAAATATGAAATAAATGATAATGAAAATAAGCAAGATTCAATAGATGGACAAGCAATAGCAAAATATAATTTTTCAATATATACAATAGGAAATGAATAAAGGTTTATAGGTAGCCTTTAAAAAACCTAAATATAATTATACAAGGAGAAAATTTATAAGTGGATAAAAGAAAAATTTTTTTGTTAGCTTTTATCATATTTATATTAGGAATAAATAGCATAGCATATGGAAAATATGTTATAGACTACGTAAGTACAGTAGCAAAAATAGATATAGATAGAACACCACCAAAGATAACAATTTTAGAAATGAACAACACAAATACAAACTATGAAGCATATGCTAATAAAACACATACATTAACAGCAAAAATAAAAGTCATAGAAAAAAATATAGTAGAAAATAATTTCAATACTAATAATGTAAAAATTTTAGTAAATAAACAAGTTCAAGAAAACAAAATAATTTCTATAAATAAAATAGAAGAAAAACAAGATTACATTATATATGAAGTAATTTTGGAAAACATTTTAGGCGATGGAATACTAGAAATAAAAGTAAATGAAGGAACAATAGTAGACAAATCAAACAACATAAATGAAGAAACAATATTAGCAACTGGAATTAAAATAGACAACACACCTCCTGAAACTACTTTTAAACAAAAGTTGTTAGAAAGTGGAAAAGTGAATGCTAATATAACGGCAAATGAAGGTATTAGAGCAGTTGAAGGATGGAATATATCAGATGATAAAAAAACATTAAATAAAGAATTTCCAAGTAATACATCATACATATTTGAAGTAACAGATTTTGCACAAAATACATCAGAAGTAAATGTAAAAATAACACAAGCAACCTATTTAAATCTATCATATGGTTCATACTCTTCAAGTGTAAATTGGTCATGGAAAAATGAAGAAAATGGAATGTGTGGAGAAAATCAAATAAATATTAGTGAAAAAGCACCAATAGAGCTAATGATACTAAAACAAGAAGGAACAGCCGACACAGACTATATAAGAGCTAGAGCATATATTTATACATATTGGGGAGAAGGAAGTCAAGCAATATCAGACGTTTATGAATATAGGTACAACCATGGATATAAACCTAGTGAAAATTCATATAGCATAATAAACAAATCATTAACAGCAAGATTAGACGGAAAATATTGGATGTTTATAGGAGCGGAAAATTTAAATAAAGCTAACAAAAAAGACATGACATATAAGAAAGCCATACCAGAAGAAATTGCAAAGCAAAAACTATATGGAATATCTGCATTAGCATTAGAATTAAAAGATTATTCAGAATATTCTATAATATATCAAATATATGTAAAAGAAAAAGGGTGGTTAGAAGCAGTATCAGATGGAGAAGAGACAAAATTGGCATTAAACAAACCAATCACAGCATATAGAATAACAATAGTTCCAAAATCAGAAAAAAAATATGTATTAAACATGTGGAACAAAAATATAGGAACAAACAATACAAAATAAAAAATGTAAAAAGCTAAAAAAATAAATCAATTTATAAACTAAGAAAGGACGGTAATAAAAAATGATAACATTTAATATAGTAGATTATTGGCACTACAATTCATATTTTCCAAAAAATAAAATCCTAAAAGATGAAACAGAAGAATATGTAGGAGACTCAATTCAAAATTACATAATAAAAAATATATTAGAAGATAAAGAAGAATTAAGAAATATAATAAATAAATATATAGATAATGACATAAGCACAATAAAAAATGTAAAATCAAAAGATTTAGAAAAATACAAATTAAAACTATTCACAAATAATCTAAAAATTGATAAAACAAACATAATTTATAAAATAAAGGGAAAAAATATATTTATACTAATAAAATACACCCATACAATAGACTATAAAATGGCAGAAAAAATGACAAAATACTGCATAGACATAATAAGAAGCCTAGGAGAGCAAATAAAAATGCAAAAAATATATCCAGTAATTCTTCCAATAGTAGTATACACCGGAAGAAAAAAATGGGATGCACTAACAACTTTAAACAAAATAGAAGATGAGTACTATGGTTTTCCACCAGTAGAATATCCAAAATATAATTTAGTTAATTTTACATGAAATTTCAAAAAATAGTTGATATTTTTTTCATTTTAATATAAAATCTAAAAAGACAAAAATAGGAGGTACAAAATGATGATAACATTACAAGATGTGAAAGAAAATCCAGAAGTAGAAGCTCTTATAAAAGGAGCTCAAAAACAATTAGATGGTTTGCGGCTATACAGAACATAGTCATAGGCACATATCTATTGTATCAAAAAGAGCAGGGGAAATACTAGAAAAACTAGGATATAATGAAAGAACAGTAGAACTTGCAAAAATAGCAGGATATTTACATGATATAGGAAACTGTGTAAATAGAACAGACCATGCGCATAGTGGAGCAATAATGGCTTACAACATATTAAAAGACATGGGAATGCCAGTAGAAGAAAGAACAGAAATAATGTTAGCAATAGGAAATCATGATGAAAACACAGGAACAGCAGTAAGTGACATATCAGCAGCATTAATACTAGCAGACAAATCTGATGTTCATAGAGACAGAGTAACAAATAAAAACCTATCAACTTTTGACATACATGACAGAGTAAACTATGCTGTAACAAATGCAGATTTAAGATTAGATACAGAAGAAAGAAAAATACTATTAACACTCAAAATTGATACAAAATTATGTCCTGTATTAGACTATTTTGAAATATTTATGGATAGAACAATGATGAGCAAATATGCAGCTAAATATCTAAAAATATGGTTTGAGCTAATAATAAATGATACAAAACTATTATAAAACTAAATATAAAAACAGTATCTCAGGGAAAGGAAGAACAAATAAAATGAAAAAAATAAAAATATTAACAATAATATTAGTAATTATATTAATAACAATGATATCTTTTTTTGGAGTATATACCAAAGTACAAAATAGAATGGAAAACAGAGTAAAAGATTATTCATTAGCAATGGACTTAAAAGGAACAAGAGTAATAAGATTAAGTGTAGATTCAACTACAAATACAGTAATAAAAGATGCAGAAGGAAACACAATAGAAGAAAGCTTAACAGATGAAGAAATAGAGCAAAAAGGATACAAAAAAGAAGAAACAAAAGCAAATCCAGATGAAGCATTAAATACAGAAAACTATAAAAAAGCAAAAGAAATTATAGAAAAAAGGCTAAAAGAATTAAAGAAAATAGACAATTTCCAAATGCAAGATTACGAAATAAAATTAGACGAAGAAAATGGAGATATTATAGTAGAATTAGCAGAAAATGACAAAACAGACTCAATAATAAGCAATTTATACACAACTGGAAAATTTGAAATAGTAGATACTGAAACACAAGAAGTTTTAATAAATAATAGTGATATAAAAACAGCAAGAACAATGTATGGTACAAATTCAAGTTATCAAACAACTGTATACATGGAAATAGAATTAACAAAAGAAGGAGCAAAAAAATTAGAACAAATAAGCAATGAATACAAAAAAATAGAAGAAACCACAGAAAACTCAACTGATACAGAAGAAAACGAATCTGAAACACAAGCTTCAGAAGACGAAAACACAACCAATACTGAAGAAACAAACAACACAACAGACGTATCTGAAACAGAAAATAATGAAGATTCAGCTGATACTGAAGAAACCACAGAAGAAGAAAAAACAGTAACAATGAGAATTGATGATGAAGAAATAATGACATCAAGTTTTGATGAACCAATAGACACAGGAAAATTGCAATTATCAGTAGGAAGTGCATCAAGTGACAGTGAAACATTACAAGATTATATAAATCAAGCATCAACAATGTCAACAGTATTAAAAGCAGGAAATATACCATTAAAATACACAGTAGAAGAAAATGAGTATATAATGTCAGACATAGACAATAAACTAGCACAAGAAATATTTATTGCAATAGCAGTAATTATTGCATTAGCATTAGTAATATTAATAATAAGATATAAAATAAATGGACTACTAGGAACAATATCATATATAGGATTAATTTCAATATTCTTATTATTGATAAGATATGCAAATATCATAGTATCAATAGAAGGAATATTAGGAGCATTAATTATATTAATATTAAACTATATTTTTACAAATAAATTACTTTCTAAAATAAAAGAATTAACAATAAAAGATGTAAAAAATGCAATTAAAGAGACTTACAAAGAATTCTTTATAAAAATGATGCCAATATTCATAACAGTTATAGTATTTTGTTTTATTAAATGGATTCCTATAAGTAGTTTTGGTACAGTAATGCTATGGGGAATAATATTGATAGCAATATATAACTTTATAATAACAAGTACTTTATTAAAAATAAGAGCTAAAGAATAAATTATAGCTGCCATTCTAGGCATTATTATACTGAAAGGAATGTGAATAAAAATGAAAAATAAAACAAAAATAATATATGGAATAATAGCAATAATTATAATAGCTGGAATAATTGTTACTTTAACAGCTAAACTAAATTTTGAATTAAGATATCAAGATAGTGAAAGAGTAGAACTATATATAACAAAAAAATTTGAGATTTCTGATATAAAACAAATAACAAATGAAATATTTCCAAATCAAGAAGTAATTATCCAAAAAGTAGAAATATATGAAGATTCTGTAAGTATAATAGCAAAAGAAATATCAGAAGAACAAAAAACACAATTAGTAGAAAAGATAAATGAAAAATACGAATTAGACTTATCATCTGAAGAAATAGAAATAAAAAATATACCACATGAAAGAGGAAGAGATATAGCAAAACCATATGTAATGCCTATTATAATAGCTTCAATAATAGTTCTAGTATATATGGCAATTAGATATTATAAATTAGGAAGTATAATAATTATATTAAAAACAATTTTAGTATCAGTAGTAGCACAAGCAGTATTATTGAGTTTGATTGCAATTACCAGAATTCCAATTGGAAGATGGACAATGCCAGTATCATTAGCTGTATATACATTAACATTAATAGGAATTACTACTAAATTTGAAAAACAACTAGAAGAAAAAAATAATACAGAAGAAGAATAGAAAAATTTATATAAAAGGAAAAAATTAGCAAGTATAGTATTTGTAATAATATTACACTTGCTTTTTTCATTCTATAAATGAAAAAAACTTTTATTAAGTACAATACTTAATTAAAAGTTAAGATAAATTAAATATAGCATAATAACAATATTTGTGCAATAATTTATTCGAAAAAAATCTAAGAGAAATCTTAAAAAATAGAATTTAAAAAGTTTAGAAAATATTAATATAATAGTATTTTCTAAACTTTTAATATTTTAATTAAGTATTGTACTTAATTAAAATGTTAAAAAAATAAATTCACACTTTTAGTGTGTGGATAAGAGAAAAATAATATTTTAAAATAAAAAGAGGTGAAAAACAAATGAAAAATTAAAAAAGTGGGTAAGCTAAAGAAAGTAATGAAAAATAAACAGGGGAGGAATAAAGAGATGGAAAAAAGAAAAACGAAAGGAATAACATTAATAGCATTAGTAATTACAATAGTACTAAACTGCTGGCGCAGTGGTCGTAATAAAGTAGACAATCTCCTAAAAAATAAAAAAATTATATTAAAAAACAATATAACACTTGAAAATACTTAAAATCTCCTATAAAATAATTATGTGAAGTAATCACGAAAAT
>CANRPI010000044.1 GCA_947632475.1 uncultured Clostridia bacterium
TTCTGTGTTTATATGTTGCTGTTGTTCCACTTTGTAAAGTGCTTTCTTCTATTTGTGGATTTCTTGTACTTTCTGTTTCTTTAATGTTTGTTTCTCCTACTTTTACTATGTATTTTCTTAGTGCTAAGTCAAATGCTCCTGGTCTTATATTTAATTTTATTGGCATTGTTTCTTGTTTTGTTTCTGGTACTAACATTGGTTGTGTATTTGTACTTGCTAATCCATTTGTCCATAATGTTAGTTTTGTGTTTTTGTATGATATGTTTCCTTCTATTGTTATTGTTGTTATTCCTGCTTTTGGTACTACTATGTATATTGATTTTCCGTTTTCTATTGCATCATTTACATTTGTTATTGCATTTGCTTCTTCATCTTCCATTGTGTATTGTATTTCTTGTTCTCCATTTTTTACTGTAAATGGTTTTTCTGCTATTTCATAATTTCTGTTTCCTTTTTTTGTTATTGTTATTGGTCCTAATTTGTAATTACTTCCATCTTCTTTTTCTGAGTATTTGAAGTTTTGTGTGTTAACTTCAAGTGGTGCTCCTTCTAAATTTGATGGATTTTCATAGTTTGATGCATTTTTCATTGCTTTATCTATTAATGCTTTATATAGTTTATTAATTTGATCTTGTTTACCATCTGTATTATCTACTGCTGTATATTCACTTGCTGCTCCATTTGTATTTGAACATTGTAACCATCCTGTTTTTGATGTTAAATCATAAAAGTTTTCTTGATCATTTTCTGAGTCTCCATAGTTTGTGAAATACCATATTGCTGCTTGTTGTACTGCTCTTACTATGCTGTAATCTATTAGGTTTTCGTATTCTCCATTAAAACTACTATCTAAACTTGTTAAATATTGTTTTAGTTCTTCAGCTGGTACTTCCCCTGGGTTTTCTGGATAATATAAATTATCTAATAATGCAAGTAATGCACTGTATGAATTTACTTGCCCATTTTCTGCATTTTGTATTGTTTTTTGTAATTCTAATGCTGTTTTTAAGCTTTCTAGTCCACTATCACTTGTTGATTTCATGTTATAATATGTGTCATATGTTACTGGAGCTTCTGTTCTGTATGTGCTACTGCTTATTGATGTGTCTGTAAATCCTACTCCTGATTTTAAACAATAATAGTTTTCTTTTATTTTGTCGTTTGATACTGATTCATCGTTTGCAGTTTCATATTGTATAAATGTCCATATTCTTGCATATAAAGGATTTGTTACTGCATATCCTTTATTTGTTCTTGGATTTATTGCTGCAACTCCTATATACATTTTTTCTGCTTCTGAGGCAGTTGCTGCTATTGATGTATTTGCTATATTTGATATTATAATATTTGTAGTTATTAATATTGCTGTTAAAATTGCTAATATTCTTTTTAGGCTCATTTTTTATTTTCTCCTTTTCTAAAATATATTTATTATTTTTTTACTTTTTCTTCTTTTGTCTTAGGGATTTGGTCATTTTGCCTCATATTATTATTATATTACATTTTTTTTACAAAATCAAGTTTTTACGTTAATTTACCGAAATTTTTCGTTAATATTGGGTCTATCAGGCAATTGTTACAGGTCAACCTAAAAAGAATGGGGCTACCTCAATATAATTTTGACTTAAAACTATAAAATTTTAAACATAAAAAGCAAGATTCATATTTTTATCTTGTTTTTCATATGTTTATATGGGGTGTTATTATTGCTTATAAAAACTTTAAAGTTAAATAAAAAAATCTTTTTGTTTTTTATTGTTTCAATATTTTTAGTTTCTTCTATTATGATTTTTTATTCTTTTGCCGAAAATATTGAAGAATCTAATAAAAATGAAAAAAATTTTATTACTTGGGTAGACTTTAATATAACTTCTGATGTTCTAAAATTAACTGCAAAATTAGATATTGATTCTCATAATAATAATGAAAATATCAAATATAACTGGATTGAACTTTTATCTTATCTGGCGTGTAAAAACTATGGCAATTTTAAGAATTTTAAAAAGTCTGACTTAAATAATTTAATTGATAAATTGCAAAATGGTGAAAATTTTGCTGATTTAACTGCTAATATGAAATACTATAATTACTATTTTGAAAGTTATTCTGCGGTTCTATCTGGTTTTATTGGTGATTATTCTGTGGAAAAACTAAATGAAGATGGCTCTAAGTCTTTTGTTCAAAAATATGGTATTAAAGCTTTTTTGCCTATTGCCAAAAATTATAATTTTAGTCATTATGATGATTTTGGAAATTCTAGGTCATATGGTTTTAAAAGAACTCATCTTGGTAATGATTTGATGGGAAGTATTGGTACTCCTATTATTGCTGTTGAATCAGGAGTTATAGAACATTTGGGTTGGAATCAATATGGAGGATGGCGCATTGGTATTAGAAGTTTTGATGAACATCGCTATTATTATTATGCTCATTTAAGAAAAGACCACCCTTATAATGAAGGTTTAGAAGAAGGTAGTATTGTTAAGGCTGGCGATGTTATTGGATATCTGGGCATGACTGGATATAGTATTAAAGAAAATGTAAATAATATTAATGTTCCTCATCTGCATTTTGGTATGCAACTTATTTTTGATGAGTCTCAAGTCGATAGCCCTAATGAAATTTGGATTGATGTTTATAATATTATTGAGTTTTTGAAACAAAATCGAAGTGAAGTATATATGTGTAATTCTACTACTAAGGATTATGCTAGAAAGTTTGATTTTATGGAAAATAATCTTTTTGAATAAAATATTTTAGACATGATGTTTTTTAATCATGTCTTTATATTTATTTAATTTTTGTACTTAATATACTATATTTGCCTAATTTTTTGTGCCTAATGTAATTTTTATTTCTTTGTTTATCTTTCCTCTAATTACTTTTAATATGACTTCTTCTTTTGGCTTTTTGGTGTATATATATTCACGTAAGTCATTCATTGTATTTAGTTCTTTGCCATCTATACTTGTAATTATATCTCCTTCTTGTAAATTTGTTTTATCACTTGGTCCATTTTTTGTTATTTGCGCTACATATATTCCTTTATCAAATGATAAATTTGCTGAAAGGAAATTGGTTGTTGTACTAGAATTTATATATGGTATTACTTCTTTGTCATATGCATATATGCCTATTGTTGCTTCTTCAAAGTCATTGGTAGTTTTAAAACTTTCTATTATTGGTTTTATGATGTTTATTGGAATTGCGAACCCAATTCCTTCTGCTGATGATATTTTGACTGTTGTTATTCCTATTACTTCTCCATTTGGATATATTAAAGGGCCTCCACTATTGCCTGGGTTTATGGTTGCATCTGTTTGAATTAAGTCTGTCATATATGATGCTTTTTCTTCTTCGTCAATTTTTATTGTTCTATTTTTTGCACTTATTATTCCTGAGGTTACTGTTCTTCTAAATTCATACCCTATTGGATTTCCTATTGCATATACGCTTTCTCCTACTCTAATTTGATTTGAATCTCCTAGAGTTACATATTCTAAATTTTTTGCATTTATTTTTGTTAAGGATAAGTCTAAATTGCTGTCACTCCATGCTACTGTTCCATCATATGTTTGACCATTTTCTAATGTTATATAACATTTACTGTATTTTTCTCCTGTTACATGCTCATTGCTTAATATATATCCATTTTCTGTTACTATTATTCCTGTTCCTAATCCTAACTCACTTTCTGTACTTTTCGAGAAAATACTACTTCCTGTGTTTTTTAGTTTTGAAATTCCTACTACTTTATTTGTTGTTTCTTCTATAATATCTGCTATTGTTTTACTATTTTGTTCTACGTTTTGCACAGTTTGTTCTACTTGTGTGGAAGTTCCGAGTTCTGACTGCTGTATATTCCATGTTTTGTATTTCTATGTTTTTATATGTTACATATATATAAAATATAAATATCCATAATAATACTAAAATTATAAATGTTGTTACTGCTTTTTTTCTATTGCTTATTTTTTTCTTTTTTTTCAAGCTCTCTTCACCTCTAAAAATAGTATTTCCAATTTGCATAGTTTGAAACACTATTTTTGAGGTTTTGAATATATTATTTTAAAATTCAAATAATACTGCTTTCTTTTCTTTTAATGATTTTTTTACATCTATTATTCTTTGATTTGATGAGCCTCTAAATCTTAAATTTATGTCCTTTTTTTCTTCTACAAATTTTCCGTCTACCATAACATCTAAATATGAAAGTAGTTCTGGAGTTTCTTCCCATTGTTTATACATTTTGTCCATTACATCTTTGTCAAATTCATATCCTGTATAACACCATATGTTTTTTTCTGGAAATTTTTCTTTTACTTTTCTTAATAGTGGTAAAAGTCCTTTTTGATTTACATGTTCTAGTGGCTCTCCCCCTAATAATGATAATCCTTCTACATATGAATGATCTAATTCTTTTATTACTTTGTTTATTTCTTCTTCTGTGAATTCTTTTCCATAATTAAAATCCCATGCTTCTGGGTTAAAACAATTTTTGCAGTGATGATTACATCCACTTACAAATACTGATACTCTTACTCCTGTTCCGTTTGCTATATCTGCTTTTTTTATGTCTGCATAATTCATATTTTCCACTTTCCTTTCATTTTTTATTTTGAAAATAGTTTTCCTATTGCTTGAAATAATGGGTTTTCAAATAGTAATTCCCTAATCCATCCATTTGTAAATGGTATAAACCATAAAATTATTCCTAATAATACTATTATAATTATTGTTAAAAAAATTGCAAGTAAATCTTTTTTTGTTACATTTTTTATATTTGCTTTGCTTTGTTTTAAATTTTTAAATATTTGTTTTGATAGTGCTATTAATCCACCTAATGTTCCTATTTGATAGTCTTGTATCTGTTCATTTTGTTGCTTATTTATATTATTTCTTTGAGTATTTGCTGCTTGCCTTGCTCTTGTTCTTGCTTGATTTTGTTGATTTTGATAGTTTCTTGCTTTTGCTTGTTCTTTTTTCCATTTTTCTTTGTCTAATTCTTTATCATATTGTTCTCTTAAGAATTCGTTTGATAATACTTTGTATGCTTCATTTATTTCTTTTATTTTTTGTTCTTGTATCTGCTTTTGCTGACCTTTATATAAATCTGGATGATACCTTTTTACTAATACTTTATATGCTTTTTCTATTACTTCTTTTGATGTGTTTCTGTTTACTTCTAATATATCATAATAATTTTTCATATGTAGTACCTCTTTTTTATTTTTTCAAGTTTATTTTATACTAATTCCTTTTGCTTGTCAATGAAATAAAAAGTGCCCTAATAGAAAATTATTCTACTAAGACACTTTTTATTATTTTATTCTCCAAAAATTGCTTCAAATTCATCTGCTTCGATTTTTTCTTTTTCAAGTAGTATTCCAGCAACTTGATGTAGTTTATCTACATTTTCTGTTAGTATTTGTCTTGCTCTATTATATCCTGTATCTACTATTCTCTTTGTTTCTTCATCTATTACTGCTGCTGTTTCTTCTGAATATTCTTTTCCTTGTGCTATGTCTCTACCTAAAAATACTTCTTCTTGGTTGCTACCAAGCATCACTGCTCCTATTCTTTCGCTCATACCATATTTTGTTACCATGCTTCTTGCAATTTTTGTTGCTCTTTCTATGTCATTTGATGCACCAGTTGATATGTCATTTAATATAAGTGCTTCTGCAACTCTACCACCAAGAAGTGAGACTATATTTTCTTCCATTTCTGTTTTTGACATAAATGATTTGTCTTCAGTTGGTCTATACATTGTATATCCTCCTGCCATTCCTCTTGGTACTATTGATATTTGATGAACAGGATCTTGTGTTTCTAAGTAATGACTTACTACTGCATGACCTGCTTCATGATATGCTACAAGTCTGTTTTCTTTTTCACTTCTTACTTTTGTTTTCTTTTCAGGTCCCATTGTAACTTTTATCATTGCATCTTCTATTTCTTTCATTCCTATTTCGTCTAAGTTTCTTCTAGCCGCTAGAAGTGCTGCTTCATTTAATACGTTCTCTAAATCTGCTCCTGCAAATCCTGATGTGTTTTTTGCTATTACTTTTAGTTCTACATCATCTGCTAGTCTTTTCTTTCTAGAATGTACTTCTAATATTTGTTCTCTTGCTTTTACATCTGGAAGCCCTACTACTATTTGTCTATCAAATCTTCCTGCTCTTAATAATGCTTTATCTAATACGTCTGGTCTATTTGTTGCTGCTAATACTATTACACCTTCATTTTCTGCAAATCCATCCATTTCTACAAGTAATTGGTTTAGAGTTTGCTCTCTTTCATCATGTCCTCCACCAAGTCCAGCTCCTCTTTGACGTCCAACTGCATCAATTTCATCTATAAATATTATACAAGGTGCATTTTTCTTTGCTTGTTCAAATAAATCTCTAACACGTGAAGCACCAACACCTACAAACATTTCAACAAAATCGGAACCACTTATAATAAAGAATGGTACTCCTGCTTCTCCTGCTACTGCTTTTGCTAGAAGTGTTTTTCCTGTTCCTGGTTGACCAACTAATAAAACTCCTTTTGGAATTCTTGCTCCCATGTCTGTAAATTTTTTAGGATTTTTTAAAAATTGCACAATTTCTTCTAATTCTTCTTTTTCTTCATCTACGCCTGCAACATCTTCAAACGTTATTCTGTTTTTCTCGGCTGGTGTCATCATTCTTGCTTTGCTTTTTCCAAATGACATTGTTTTACTTCCTGGATTTCCGTTTCCGGCTCCTCCCATCATAAAAAACCAGAATACTAAGAATATTATTAATAATCCAAATGGAGTAAGTAGACTAAGTATTGTTACAAATATTGATTCAGATTTTTCTTCTAGTGTGAATGCTCCATCTTTTAGAAAATCTTCTGTATATGTCATAAAGCTTTCCATGTTTGGTATATTTACTTCTTTTTTTAATCTGTCATTTTTTAATGTTACAGTTGCATTTTTTCCATCTGATTCTATTTGAATGTCTTCTACATTTCCTTCATTAATATTTGATATTAATTCAGAATATTTTAGCTTGGCATCACTATTTTCTACTATGGATGATAATACTACTATAAATATTATTCCTATTATTAGCCACATTGCTAATGTTTTAATTCCGTTTTTCAAATCAATTCCTCCTCTTGCTTTGGTTATTGTTCATTTTTTTGATGCTGAACATAACTTGCATTTTTCATATTGATTTTATAACACATTTATTTTTGTTTGTAAATACATTTTTTTATGTCTTTTTTATTACATTTTCAAAGTTTTTTGGTATTTATTACGGATACTTTGGTTTTTATCTTTCGATTATATTTTTGATATATATATTTTATTTTGTTTTATTAATACTTTGGTATTTTTATTTGGTGTTAAATATTTATTTCCTATTTTGTTTGAACAAAGTTCTATTATATCTTCTATATGTATTTTTTCTATTCCTTTTGAATTTCCGAAAAGTTTTGTTATAGTATATAACAAAATCCTAGATTTTATTACTTTTTCTTGTTTGTTAAATAGTTTTAAATCTAAAATAATAGTTTTTTCAATTTCATCTATTAAAATTTTTTTATAAACCTTTTCTACTTCATTTTCTATAAATTGTTCTTCTTCAGAAACAATTTCTGATAGCCTATTTAATGTATTTATGATGTTTGGGTTAAATTCTTTTTTTATATATGGTATAATTATGTTTCTTATTTTATTTCTGGTATAAATATTTTCAAAGTTTGTTTTGTCTATTCTTGGATTTAATTCGTTTTCTTTACAATATTCTTCTATTTCACTTCTTTCACATTCAATTAATGGTCTAATATAAACTCCTCTTTTTGCTTCAATTCCTTTTAAGCCAGAAACTCCACTTCCTCTTAAAAGATTCATAATAATAGTTTCTGCATTGTCATTTTTATTATGCGCAATTGCTATTTTGTTACTATTTGTTTTTTCTAAAATTTCGTTAAAAAATTTATATCTTTCAATTCTTCCTGCTTCTTCAGTACCTATTTTATTATATTTTCCAATTTTTTTTATATCTATACTTTTTGAATAAAATTCAATATTATTTTTATTGCAATATGCTTTTACAAAAGTTTCGTCTTCAGTCGCTTCTTTTCTAATCATGTGATTTACATGTGCTACTACAAGTTGTGCTACGCCGATACTTCTTTCTGACATTTCTTGCTGATACATTTTTCTTAGAATGTCTAGCATTGCTATTGAATCAGGTCCTCCTGAAACTGCTACTACTATTTTATCTCCTTCTTCTATTAGTTTATATTTTTTTATTGTAGTTTTTACTTTGTTTGTTGCTGAATTTCTTGTGTCATGATTTTTTCTTTTCATTGATATTTATTGTCCCCTTTTTCAATTGATTTTATTTTTCTAATAACCAATCTATTATATTTTTGTGAATTATGCCATTTTGTGAAAAATCTAATTTATCCATTGTTAAAACATATTTAGGATAATTGTCTTCTATATCTTTAAATACTCCAAATTCTCTTTCTACAACCGAATCATTGGCTAAAATATAAGCTACTTGAATGTATATTTTTTCATCTGTTTTTGTTGCAATAAAATCAATTTCTCCATCTTTTGTTTTTCCTATATATACATCATATCCTCGTTCTAATAACTCATTGTATACAACATTTTCAATTGCAAAGCTTTTGTTTATTTCAAAGTTATTATTTTTTATTTGCGCTATTCCTAAATCTGTCATATAGTATTTATTTAATGTTTTTAAAATTGCTTTTCCATGAATATCATATCTATATATTTTTTTTATCATTAAAGCCTTGCATAATGCATCTAAATACATATATAATGTTTCAGTTGATACAGACTTTCCTTCATTTTTTAAAAAGTTTATAACATTCTCAGCAGAAAATTGGCGTCCTGTAGTGTCTACAATGTATTGTAGTAATAAATCAAATAAGACTGTATTTTTTAGTCCTAGTCTTTCTACTACATCTCTTAATATTATAGAATCGAATACACTATGTAGATAATCTTTTATATTGCTTTCATCTGTAAATTGAGTTCGGTTAGGAAGTCCTCCCCATTTAACAAAATCCCAAAAAGTTTCTTCTGATTTGGCTTGCTTTTTAGTAAGTTCTATAAATTCCTTGTAGCTTAATGGATAGATATTAAATAATACATATCTTCCAGATAAAACTGTTGATAATTCAT
>CANRPI010000045.1 GCA_947632475.1 uncultured Clostridia bacterium
AACTATAAAAATACCAACAAATGGAAATAGAAAAGATGGAATATATATAAATAAAAAAATTTAATCTTTATTTCTGGAAAAAGTATTGATTTTTTTGTATTAATATGGTAATATATTTTTACGTATTAATACTATTAATTTAATACTTTTTATTTAAGTCATAAAATTATTTTATCAATTTAATTTTTTTCTACTACTTAGTAATGGCAATAAAATGTATTTTACTCGATAGTTTTACGTAAGCTATATTTTAAATGTAAAGGAGGTGAACGTAATGGAAGAAAAAATTTTAAGCATTTTACTAGATGTACAATCAGATGTTAAGGATTTGAAAGTTCGAGTAATAAAAATTGAAGATGAATTACCAGAAATTAGAGAATCAATAAAAAAAATTGAAGAAAAGGAGCTACCAGAAATAAGGACATCAATAGCAAAAATCGAAGAAGAGGAGCTACCAGAAATAAGGACATCAATAGCAAAAATCGAAGAAGAGGAGCTACCAGAAATAAGGACATCAATAGCAAAAATCGAAGAAAATGAGCTACCAGAAATAAGGACATCAATAGCAAAAATCGAAGAAAAGGAGCTACCAGAAATAAGGACATCAATAGCAAAAATCAAAGAAGAGGAGCTACCAGAAATAAGAACATCAATAGCAAAAATCAAAGAAGAGGAGCTCCCAGAAATAAAAGCTTCAATAACAAAAATAGAATTGAAAGAATTACCAGAAATAAGAACTTCAATTGAAAATATAGAACTAAAAGATTTACCTGACATTAGAAATGCAATTGGAAATATAGAAAATAGTGAATTACCAGCAATAAGAAAACAAAGAATAATAGACAGTAATAACATAGCAAAAATATTACATATTCAAACAGAAATAAAAAAGCAACTATCTATATATTATCCAGAAAAAAATAAAAATATAAAATTGTACAAATAAAAATATAAGAACATTTTCTAATAATACTAAAAATAGAAAATGTTCTTTTAAAGTTTTAATCACTAGTCTTGCTTTTTTCATTAACATATAGTAGAATATACAAAGAATAATAGGAAAAAGAAAAAAAGTTGAAAAATCCAGATTTATACCTAAGAAAGGAAAGTGAGTAAATATGGGAAACATAAAATTAGAATTAAAAAATGCTAGAGTAACTCAAAAAAATATTTTAGAATATAAAGAGCAAGTAGAAATAATTCATAAAGATTTACATAGAAGAGCAAATGATGAAAAAGATTTTGTAGGATGGTTAGAATTACCAACTAATTATGACAAAAAAGAATTTTCAAGAATAAAAAAAGCAGCAAAAAAGATAAAAAAAGAATCAGATATATTAGTAGTAATAGGAATAGGAGGCTCTTATTTAGGAGCAAGAGCAATAATAGAAGCATTAACAAGTTCTTTTTACAATATGTTACCAGAAAGCAAGAGAAAATTTCCTGAAATTTTATATGTAGGAAATAGTCTAAGTCCAAATTATATAAATGACTTAATTGAGTATATTGGAGATAGAGATTTTTCAGTAAATGTAATATCTAAATCAGGAACAACCACAGAACCAGCAATAGCATTTAGAATCTTCAGAGAGATTTTAGAAAATAAATACGGAATAGATGAAGCAAGAAGTAGAATTTATGCTACAACAGACAAAGAGAGAGGGGCACTAAAAACTTTAGCGCAAAATGAGGGATATGAACAATTTGTAGTACCGGACAATGTAGGAGGAAGATATTCTGTATTGACAGCTGTAGGGTTACTTCCAATTGCTACAGCAGGAATTGATATAGATAAACTTATGGAAGGAGCAAAAATAGGGCAAGAGAGATACGATGATGCAAACTTAAAATATAATGAATGTTATAAATATGCTGTAACAAGAAATATATTATACAAATTATATAAAAATACTGAAATTTTAGTAAATTACGAGCCTAAAATGCATTATTTCACAGAATGGTGGAAGCAATTATTTGGTGAAAGTGAAGGAAAAGAGCAAAAAGGAATATTTCCAGCAGGAGTTGACTTTACAACTGATTTACATTCTATGGGACAATATATTCAAGAAGGAAGAAGAAATTTATTTGAGACAGTTATAGAAATAGAAAATTCAAATTCAGATATAACAATAAACTCAGATGAAGATAATTTAGATGGATTAAATTATCTTGCTGGAAAAAAATTAGACTATGTAAATAAAAAAGCTATGGAAGGAACAATAAAAGCACATGTATCAGGAGATGTACCAAATATTTTAATTAAGATGGATAAATTAGATGAAATAAATATGGGAGAATTAATATATTTCTTTGAAAAATCATGTGCAATGTCAGGATTATTATTAGGTGTAAATCCGTTTAATCAACCAGGAGTAGAAGAATACAAAAAAAATATGTTCAAATTATTAAAAAAACCAGGTTATTAATATTTGCAATTAAGAAAAATATTTGGGATTTAAATTTTTTTAGTAAATACTTTGAAAATTTAAATCTATTTTTATATGGAGGAAAATTAAATGATATATGAAGAAAAATTAAAAATGGGTTTAAAAGATATAGGAAAAGAAAATAAAATAAAAAATAGAGCATTATTAGAAATGTTAGAAAATGTAGCAGCATATCATTCAGATTCTGTAAATTATGGAGCAAATGATATATACGAAACAAATGTAGCGTGGATTTTATTAGGGTGGAAATTAAAAATAATAAAAAGGCCTAAATATGGACAAAAATTAACAATAAAAACATGGGGAAGAGATATGAAAAAATTTTACACATATCGTGACTATGAAATTTATGATGAAAATAAAGAAATATGTGTAATTGCAACATCTAAATGGGCATTAATAGATATTAAAGAAAGAAAAGTAGCAAAATTAACTCAAGAAATTATAGATAAATATGAGCCTGAAAATAAGAGTGTATTTTCAGATGAAAAAATAGAAAAAATAAAAATACCACAGAAATTTATTTCAGAAATGGATTATACAGTTAGCAGAAAAGATATAGACATGAATTTACATATGCATAATTTATATTATTTAGATTTAGCATATGAAGTTTTGCCAGAGGAAGTATATAATCAAAGGCCATTTGATAATATAACTATAATTTATAAGAAAGAAATCAAATTAAAAGACAACATAAAATGTCACTATGCAAATGAAAACAATAAGCACATCATAATAATAGATAGTGATAATGGAAAAAAAGTACATGCTATGGTCGAACTATTTTAAATTTTTTTAAAAAGTACTATCAAAAATGCAAAAAATGTTATATAATAATAGAAGAAAAAGAAAAAAACAAAAAAATGTCTAAAAAAGGGGGAAATGTTAGCCATAAAACTGTTAGCATGTTATAAAATGAATAATGTAGCATTAAAAGAAGTAAAACAACATAAAAAATTTAAAATAAACAAAAATAAGATATTATTAATTTTAATAATAATATTATTGATATTATGTTGTATAATAACAAAAGAATACATAAAAAACATGATAGAAATAGATAAAGCCTATAAACAATATGAAGCACAACTAAATGCAATAAAATATAAAGAACAAGAAGAAGAGGCAAAAAGGCTAGCAGAAGAAGAAAAAAAGAAAAAAGAAAAAATGCCAATATTAACAGACATAGGAAAAGAAAACATTAAACATATATATTCTAATGAAACGAAAAGGGCATTTTTGACCTTTGATGATGGACCATCAACAATAACCCCTGAAATATTAGATGTATTAAAAAACGAAAATATAAAAGCAACATTTTTTGTATTAGGAGCAAATGTAGAAAAATATCCTGAAACAATAAAAAGAATATATGAAGAAGGACATTACATTGCAAATCATGGATATACTCATGTATATTCACAAATTTATGCTAATCCACAATCAGTATTAGATGAATATAATAGGTGTAATGATGCTGTAAAAAATGCAATAAATGTACCAGAATATAATTCTCATTTATTTAGATTTCCAGGAGGACTAGTAGGAGGAAAATATGCTCAAATAAAGTTAGAAGCAAAAGAACTACTATTGCAAAATGAAATTGTAAACGTAGACTGGAACGCACTTACCGGAGATGCTGAAACAAATAATTTATCTATAGAATTTGAAATGTCACGTTTGCAAGAAACAACAAATGGAAAAAACAGTGTAGTAATACTAATGCATGATGCGCAAGCAAAAAAAGTAACTGCAGAAGCACTACCCCAGATAATATCAACTTTAAGAAACCAAGGATATAATTTTGAAAACTTTTATAAAATAATCAAATAATTTACAATAAAAGCTAAAAAGTTAGAGATTAAGAAGGGAGAAAGGAAATTGACAGAAGGTAAAAATATAAAGCAAAAATTAGAATATTTGGGATTAGACTTAAACAAAATCCCTAAAAGAGTAATAAACTTTGAACCATTAGGATATGTCCCAAGCAAAGTTGGCGATGAAAAGCAATTTAGACAATATAAATATGTAGACGTAAATGACATACAAATTTTATTATCTCCAACTACAAGACTAGATTCTGCACAAGAGAAGTACAGAAGAGCAAGACCTTTAGCAGAATATTTAGACAATAAAAATGAAGAAAACATTTTAAAATATACAACATTTTTGCAAATGCTAAAGAATATGTCAATAGAAGAAGTAGAAAAAGTAGGGGAAGAACAAAAAAAATTAAACAAAAAGATTCCATTTAAAATTAAATATGAAGGAAATTATTTATGGCAAATATATTACTCAGAAAATAGAGACAAATATTTCATGTTAGTACCAACAGAAGACTCAGACTATTCAACATTTTTCTATTTATTAAAAAAGAAAATAGAAGGAAAGCCAGAAAAAATATATGTACCAATAAAAGATGCAGTATATAGTACAAAATATTTAAAAAAATCTGAATTTGAAGACCTTGAAAATTATTTATGGCTATTTACAAAAGATTGGCCATTAATATACGAAGTATATGATAAGGAAGAAGAGTTAACTATATGTATATTAGGAGAAACAGAGGTTTATGACAAAATAAAAAGCACATACAAAATTAAACTAAAAAATAAAAAAGAGGCAACTAGGTTTTACAAATTGCTTAAAGCAATGTTTATATTACAAACTGAATTGCCACAATGTTTTCAATTTAGAACAGACATAAGTAAAAATGGGGATATAGATTTTTACATTGATGGCAAAAAAATAGAATATGAAACTATTATAGAATGGTTAAATTATGAATATGAATTAGGTACAAAAAGGAAAAATGAAGCAAATAAATTAATAGTAGAAAATAACAAGAAATATGAAAATTTAAAACAAGAAGTCGCAACTTTAGAAATAGAATATATAAGCAAAGAAAAGCAGATATCAACATTTTTAGAGTGCAAAAAATCATTTTTTGGAAGATTTAAATATTATTTTAAATATAGTAAAAAAGCAAATAAAAATAAAATAGAACAAAAACGAAATCAAATTGTAGAAGAAACTCCAAAAAGGCAAATAAAAAATCATGTAAAAGTAGAAGACAAAGAAGATGAGGAAGAAAAGAAATCAAATCACACAATAGAAGAAATAATAGACTTATACAAAGAATTTATAGAAATAGAAAATAAACTTAAAAACTTGTTAATGGATATAAATGCGACAAAATTAAAAAGAAAAAATATGATAAAAAAGATAGAAAATGCAACAGCATTTATAGAAGAGATAGACAATCATAAAAAAAGCATATTTGAATTTTGGAAATATAGCAATAAAGATGAAATGAAGCAATTACCTGAAGGTGAAGCAGAAGAAATAAATATAATTAAAAAAATAGTTAAAGTTTTTGACTATGAAAAAGACTTAGAAAAATTTGGACAAACAATGGATAAAATGCAAAGAAAAATTTTAAATAGAGATGAATTAGATAGTATATACTTAACTACAACTAATTTATTAGACATATTAAATAAAGTAAAAACAAATGAAATAACACCAAAAGAAATAGAAACAAGTTTAAAAGAAATAAAAAAAGAAGCAATAAAAGAGAAAGAACTTACAGAAAATGAAGAGTTTGATATATTTGGAGGAATTAGTGATGACAGCAGAAAAATTTCAAAAATTAAAGACACTAAACATAGAGAAGTTAAAAGAGATAAATATAGCATTTTGGAAATAAGCAAAAACACAAAACAAATAGGCTACAAATTAGCCTTAGAAAAAGCGCTTGATCATATAAAAAATGCAATATCAAAAACAGTAGTACCAGAAGACTTATCAGTTTACAAAGCATTTGTAGATGAAAAACTAGTTCCAAAAAAAATAAATGTATTTAATATAAATCCAGAAGAAGAAATAAAACAAGTTATGAGCGGTAAAAATAACAAAGTTTATTTTTATAAAATAAACTTAAAACAAGGAACAAACGCAGTAGATTATACTAATATTATATTTTATGATAATTTAAACAAAACATTGCCAATAGGACAAGATTTGTCTACAAAAATATTGATAGATGTATCAAAATTAAAGTTACAGATAAAATCAAAAGATATTTTTAAAATGATATATTTTGAAAATGAAAAAGACGATTTCTCTAAAGCAAGTATAAAGAACATAATGGTAGTAGAATATGATTTAGTAGATAAAGAAAAATAACATTAAAAACTTTCATTACATATAATATTGTAATATTAATGTAATGGAGGTTTTTTATTTGAAAGAAGAGTTAAAATATCAAATTAAAACACAGCCAAAGAAAATATTAGTATTTTTTTTAATTTTTACAGTCATATTTTTCATAAATATTTCATATGCAGTTACGCCTATATCCAATCCACAATATCAAGGAATAGATGTAAGTGATTGGCAAGGGTACATAGATTATAGTGGAGTTAGAGAAGCGGGAATAGAAGTTGTATATATAAAAGCAAGTCAAGGAAGTAATATAAAAGATGCATATTTTGACATAAATTATGAAAATGCTAAAGCAAATGGTTTAAAAGTTGGGTTTTATCACTTTTTAACAGCAACTAATACTCGGAGAGGCAGAGCAAGAAGCACGATTTTTTTCATCTGTAATATCATCCAAAATACCTGATTGCAAATTGGCTCTTGACTATGAAACTTTTGGAGGAGTAAGTGTAGAAGAAATTAATAATATAGCTTTAGCATTTATAGAAACAGTTGAAATGCTAACTAATAAAGAAGTTATAATATATAGTGATTTATCAAATGCTCAAAATGTTTTTAATGAAAACTTAGCTCAAAATAATCAGTTGTGGTTAGCATATTATGGAAATACAGATGAATTACAAAATATAAGAACAAGTTGGGAAAATTGGGTAGGTTTGCAATATACAGATAGAGGAGTTGTATTAGGTGTAAATGGTTTTGTAGATAGAGATATTTATACAAAAGAAATATTTTTAGATGATGTATCTGAGATTCCAGCAGTTGATAACCCAAATGATGAGCCTATAAATACTCAAAGTGTTTTTTATACAGTAAAAAGAGGAGATACTTTATCACAAATAGCGAGAATCTACGGTACAACGGTGCAAGAAATAGCAAGTATTAATAATATATCAAATCCAAATTTAATATTCCCAGGTCAAGTATTAAGAATATTAACAAATTCTACAGTAAATGGTGATGAAACAAGGGGTGCTGGAAGCATTACATATACAGTTCAAAGAGGGAATACTTTATCACAAATAGCTAGTGCTTATGGTGTTACAGTTGCACATATTGTTGAATTAAATAATATTCAAAATCCAAATTTAATATTTCCAGGACAAAAACTAAGAATAACTGATAGTACAAATACTACTTTAAATCCAATTAGTCAAGATGGATATTTTTATTATACTGTAAAAAGAGGAGATTCCTTATGGACAATATCAAGAAGATATGGAGTGTGTGTTAGATATTTGGCAAGAATTAATAATATAACAAATCCAATGTTGATATATCCAGGGCAAATATTAAAAATTTAAATACTAAAATAAGCTCTAGGGACTACCTAGAGCTTAATAAAATTAAAATCCATTTATTATTATATAAACAAAAAATAAAATCAATATAAGAGCTATAATAATTATTATTTTATCTTTATAGTTTATAGATTCTTTTTTTCTAATTTTTTTATAAATGAATTCTAGTATGTTCCAGATTGGTATACACAAAGCTATTATTACCCAAAAAAATGCCATTAACAAATACTCTAATCCAGCTAAAAAATCAGATCTCAAACTCAAAAATCCACTAATTTTTAAGAAATTAAAGATTAAATAGTATATTATTATTGTGTAAATAATTGAACTTATGACAATGAGAGATTTATATTTCAATTTTTCTTTATTAAATATGTATATAAAAAATATTATAAGTGGAAATATAATAATAAATGTCCTTATTAATGATAGTAAACCATTTTTGTTAGCAGAATTAATAAATGTTTCGTTTAGAAATGTAAATAATAACCACCAAAATGTTTGTATAGTTATTATAAACATCTCTGTTTTAAAGATTGTTTTAGTTTTACTATTTTTCATTTTTAATTATACTCCTTTCTTAGGCATAAATATAATTAGGATTTTTTCTATACTTATTATATATGTTTTTTTCGTATTTTTCAAATAAATTTTTAGAAAATAATACGGGACACAGCTTTTTATTACTGTATCCCATACTTGAAACGTTACTTTTTTTCGCCTCTGTCATGACCGCAGGCAATGTTCAGTACAAAGGCAACGGTTGCCACTATACATTCTACTCCGTAGAATATGCTCGCATCCTGTATAGTCAGTATCAAAGAACAACCTACTGCCATTCCGAGTGCTAAACAGATAAGCAAATGAATTCCATAAGACCGTTTCATCATAATCAAATCCTCCTTATAATTGTTCGAAGGTTTGCACCTCCGAAAGTTTACCTTTTCAAAGGTGCAACAAATGTTACTAATTTAAGTATACAGTATTTTACATAAAATTACAAGTATTTTCTAATCTTTCTTTTTGCTCTGGTAAACTAAAACTTTCTCGAGCTTGGTCTTCAGTTGATACTCTCATATGTCAAATATAAAGTTCGAACAGATACGTCGTTGGTGCCGGTGGTGGGACTCGAACCCACACGCCATTGCTGACAACAGATTTTGAGTCTTTAAAGTATTTTAACATT
>CANRPI010000046.1 GCA_947632475.1 uncultured Clostridia bacterium
CATAACAATAGCTGATTGATTTTTGTAGTAATTTTTTCTAACTGATAAAATTTTAAAGCCAAAATTTTCATATAGATGCAAAGCTGCAAAATTATTTTCATTAACTTCCAATAAAATTGTATTAACACTTAATTTTTTGCAAAAAGCAATTAAATTTTCTAATAAATATTTACCAATACCATTCTTTCGATATATTTTTTTGGTAACTATATTCATAATATTTGCTTCTTCAAAAACTATTTTCACTCCTGCAAAGCCAACAATTTCATTTTCTATTTTTGCAATAATATATTTGGAATTTGGACTCTCTAACTCACTTTTCAAAATATTATAGCTCCAAAAATCATCAAAATCAGAAGAAAGAATATTTTTAATAGATTCTAAATCAGACAAACTCATTTCAAAAATTTGAATTTCCATAATTTCTAGTATCCTTTCTATTTATTTTGACTAATTTTTTCCTCTAATTGTCTTTGAGCTTGAGGCTTTTTTAGGTACAAAGGTAAGACGTCATTTGTAATTTTATTTTTAGAAAATTTATTAAATCCAGCCAAACCTAGGTTGTAGGAACTTATTTCATTGTAATTACAAAATACTATATTTTTATCATGAAACATACTTTGTATTTCTTCCTTATAAACAGTAGAGCCATCTCCAACAAAAGCCAATATATTATTTTGAAGTTCATTTAAATTAGAAAGCATTTTATTCAAATCTTTAATTTCTATTGCGCAAGGTTCAATAATTTCAGTATATTCATTATTTTCAAGCTTAAAAAGTGCAAAATAACAATTATCATTTTTACAATCTATAATACTTCCAATAAAACCACAATTTTTTACGTTGTAGCATAAAGTTTCTAAAGAAGAAATGCCAATACACTTTATTTTTAAGCTATCACTAAATGCTTTAGCAGTTGCAATTCCTATTCTAATGCCAGTAAATGAACCGAGGTCCTTTGTCACATACAATTAAGTCAATATTATTTAAGCTTAAATTAGATTTTTTTAAAATATCTTTTATAATTGGCATTAAATTTTCTGAATGTGTTCTGTCAGTGTTTATATCAATACTATTAATCAAATTTGTATCTTCTAAAATAGATACTCCACAAATATTACTAGAAGTATCTATGCTTAAAATTTTCATTATTAATCTCATTCCTTCCTTGTCTTCGTTTTGCTCGTATGCGGAAAGCACAAATCTAATTTTAAATTAAATTAATTTTTAGATTTCTATAATTTTCATTATCAGAGTTCCTAGAGAACGTTATATGAATATAATTTTTTGGTAAGGCGTCTTTTATTAATTCTCCCCATTCAATAAGACAAATGCCTTTATCAAAATATTCGTCTCCACCAATTTCATAAAATTCTGATAAATCATTTAATCTATATACATCAAAATGAAATATATTTATTTCTTTGCTTTTGTATTCATTTACAATGGTAAAAGTAGGGCTAGAAATTTCATTTTCCAAGCCATAATATGATAAGAAACCTTCTACAAATTTAGTTTTGCCAGAGCCTAAATCTCCAGTTAAAATAATAACTTTGCTTAACTTAGAGTCAGATTCAAGTTTTTTTGCAAAAGTTCTAGCAAAATTTTTTGTTTCATTTTCATTTTTTGAAATAAAATTTAAATATTCCATTTAATACTGCAAAGCTCCTTTAAATTCTTGATTTTCAAGAGTTATTATAATATAAAAATTGAAATTGGTCAATATGAAATAATAACAACAAATTAAATATGTATAAAAAATAGAAAAAGGGGCTTGATAAAAAAAAAAAAATGTAATATAATCGTAATATATTTGTAACAAAAAAGAAAAATAATATATGCGATATATGTGGAAAGGAAGATATGTAATGTTTAAATTTGGGCAAGATATAGGAATAGATTTAGGGACCGCGACAGTAATTGCATATGTAAAAGGAAAAGGCATAGTATTAAGAGAGCCATCAGTAGTAGCAGTAGACAACAATACTGGAGAAGTATTAGCAGTAGGTCAAGAAGCAAGGAGAATGCTTGGAAGAACACCAGGAAACATAGTAGCAACAAGACCTTTAAGAGATGGGGTAATATCAGATTACACAGTTACTGAAAAAATGTTAAAACATTTTATAGGTAAAGTATGTGGTAAATTCATATTTGCACCAAGAATAATGATATGCATACCTTCACAAGTAACAGAAGTTGAAAAAAAAGCAGTAATAGATGCTGCATCACAAGCAGGTGCTAGAAAAGTATATTTAATAGAAGAGCCAATAGCAGCAGCAATAGGAGCAGGAATAGACATATCAAAACCATGTGGAAACATGGTAGTAGACATAGGTGGTGGAACAACGGACATAGCAGTAATATCATTAGGAGGGTCAGTAGTAAGCACATCACTAAAAGTTGCAGGAGATAAATTTGATGAATATATAGTAAAATATATAAAGAAAAAGCACAACATAATGATAGGAGAAAGAACAGCAGAAGATTTAAAAGTAAACATAGGATGTGTATATCCAAAAATACAAGACATAGAAATGGACATAAGAGGAAGAGACCTAATAACAGGACTTCCAAAAACAATAACAATACACTCAAGTGAAATGCTAGAAGCACTTATAGAACCAGCAATGATGATAGTAGACAGTGTGCATTCAGTTTTAGAAAGAACTCCACCAGAACTTGCAGCAGACATAAGTGACAAAGGAATATACATGACAGGAGGAGGATGTCTAATAGACGGGTTAGACAAATTATTACAAGAAAAAACAGGAATAAACGTAATGAGAGCACAAGACACAGTATCATGTGTAGCATTAGGAACAGGAAAAGCACTAGATAATTTAGATTCATTAAAATAAAAATAAAGGTTGGAAAACAATTACAATTCTTTTCCAACCAATTTGTGCCTTATAGGAAGGAATGTAATAAAATATGGAACATAAAGCAACAGTAGCTTTTTTTACATTACGGTTGTAAAGTAAACCAATACGAAACAAATGCAATGATAGAGCAATTTATAAAAAGTAATTATGAAATAATAGAAAATAATAAAAAAGCTGATATATACATAATAAACACATGCACAGTAACAAACATGTCAGACAGAAAATCAAGACAAATGTTAAGAAGAACAAAAGAATTAAATCCAGAAGCAGTAGTAGTAGCATGTGGATGTTATGCACAAGTAGCAAAAGAAGAATTAGAACAAATAGAAGAAATAGACCTAATACTTGGCAACAATGAGAAAAAAGATATAGTAAAATATGTAGAAAAATACATAAAACAGATAAAAGAAGAAAAAAAAGTAAAACAAATACAAGATGTTATGAATCAAAAAGAATATGTAGACTTTGGGCAAATTACATACACAGAAAAAACTAGAGCAGTAATAAAAATTCAAGATGGGTGTGATAGATTTTGTTCTTATTGTATTATTCCATATGCTAGAGGAAGAGTAAGAAGCAGGAACCCTGAAAGCATAAAAGAAGAAATAAAAAAAATTTCAGAACAAGGGATAAAAGAAGTAGTAATAACAGGAATTCATATTGCATCATATGGAAAAGATTTTAAAGAAAATTATAAACTAATAGATTTATTAGAAGAAATAAATGAAATAGATGGAATATTAAGAATAAGATTAGGTTCGTTAGAACCACTATTAATAACAGAACAATTTTTAGAAAGACTAATAAAATTAGAGAAGATATGTCATCATTTTCATTTATCGTTACAAAGTGGATGTGATGCAACTCTTAAAAGAATGAATCGAAGATATAATTGTGATGAATTTGAAAAAATAGTAAAACTTTTAAGAAAATATTATAAAGACGTAAAACTAGGAACAGATATAATAGTAGGATTTCCAGGAGAAACAAATGAAGAATTTGAAGAAACATATAAATTTTTAGAAAAAATAAAATTTTATAAAATGCATATATTCAAATATTCTCCTAGAAAAGGAACCAAAGCAGCAGAAATGGAAAATCAAGTAGATGGAAGAACAAAAGAACAAAGAAGTAAAAAGCTAATAGAATTATCTAATAAAAATCAAAAAAAATACAATGAAGAATACATAGGAAAGGAAATAGAAATTTTATTCGAAGAAAAAAAGAACGAAACAAACAAAGGGCATACACAAAATTATATACTAGCATATTGTAAAACAAATGAAAACTTAGAAAATAAAATAATAAAAGCAAAATGCATAGATGCAGAAGAAGACCATATAATGGTAGAAATACCAAAATGTAACAAAAATGTAACAATAGTGTAATCAATATTTAATATAAAAATAAGCAAAAATACTTGCTAAAAAAAATAATATATAGTATAAATAATATAAAAGAAAGTAAAAAAACACAAAGGAGGAATAAAAATGGCAGATTTAGGTGAAGAAAATAAAGTATCAGGAGTTTTTGGAGGAGTTGAAATAGGAGAAGAAAATAAAGAAGTAGAAAATGCTGGAACAATAAGAAATAATTATTTACCAGTAAAAACAGGATTTTGGACAAAATTTAAAAACTTCTGGTTACAAGAAATTGATTGGAATAAAGAAATAAAAGTAGAATTAACACCATATCAACAAAAAGTTGAAGATGAAATTAATGAATTCTTACATCAAGATATTACATGGAAAAAAGTACGCAACTTCTTATTCCAAGAAGTATCATTTGGAAGCAAAAAATAATTACACAAGAAAAAATGAATTTAGTAAATTTTTTAAAAAGTATAGCAAAGTCAAAAAAAATATGCTATACTTTTTTGTGTTATAAATTAAAATTAGAGGTAAAGAAAAAGTGGCAAAGAGTAAAACAATATTTGTTTGTAGTGAATGTGGAAGTGAATCTACGAAATGGTTAGGAAAATGTCCAGCTTGTAATAGTTGGAATTCATTTTATGAGCAAAAAATTGTAGAAAGTAAAACAAATAATTTAAAAGACAAAAATTTAAATAGTAATTTACCCAAAACATTAAATTCTTATGAAACCAAAGAAACTATTAGAATAGAAACAGGCTTTGAAGAATTAGATAGAGTTTTAGGTGGAGGATTAGTAAAAGGTTCTCTTGTTCTTTTAGGTGGCGAACCAGGTATTGGTAAGTCCACACTCATTTTGCAAATTTGTGATAAAGTAAAAGGAGAAGGAAAAGTTTTATATGTTTCAGGTGAGGAATCAGCAGAGCAAATAAAGATGAGAGCAGACAGATTAGGTATTAACAATGAGCAAATTCTTTTTTTAGGCGAAACTGATATAGATATAGTAAATAATGCTATTATAGATTTATGTCCTAAGCTTGTAATAATAGATTCCATTCAAACTATGTATTCAGAAGAAATAACAGCAGCGGCACGGTAGTGTAAGTCAGGTAAGAGAAATTACCTCACAAATAATGAGAGTTTGTAAGACAAGAGGCATAACAACCATTATTATTGGACATGTTACAAAAGAAGGAAACATAGCAGGTCCAAGGGTTTTAGAACACATGGTAGATACAGTCTTATATTTAGAAGGAGAAAGATACTTTTCTTATAGAATTTTAAGAGGAGTTAAAAATCGTTTTGGTTCTACAAATGAGATAGGAATGTTTGAAATGAGAGAAGAAGGCATGTGTGAAATTTTAAATCCATCTGATGTATTAATTTCAGAAAAAGAAGGCAATCCAGCAGGCTCATGCATAATTTCTAGCATGGAAGGAACAAGACCTGTTTTAGTAGAATTACAAGCTTTAACAACCCAGAGTGTATTTGGTTTCCCAAAAAGAACTGCAAATGGAATAGATTTTAACAGACTGGCATTACTAATTGCAGTTTTAGAAAAAAGAGCAGGATTAATGTTAGGAAACCAAGATGTTTACTTAAATGTAGTAGGAGGACTTAGAATAAATGAACCATCAATAGACTTAGGAATAATGTTAGTTACTGCATCAAGTTTTAAAAACATTGCTATTCCAAGTGATATGGTAATAATAGGAGAAGTCGGGTTAACAGGAGAAATTAGAAGAGTTAATGCTATTGAAAAGAGAATAAAAGAAGCAGAAAAATTAGGTTTTAAAACATGTATAATTCCAGAAAGTAATAAAAAGGACTTGAAAGATAAATATAAATTAGATATAATAGGTGTCAAGAATATAAATGAAGCCATGAAAAAAGTTGGAATAAAGTAGCATTTTAAATTTCTTACATTAAAAGGAAAGAGGATAGAAAGTTGAGAAAGGGAAAAGAAGACAACATAACTGAAGTTTTAAAATTAATTGCACCAGGAACTCCAATAAGAGATGGACTTGAGAGCATATTAAGAGCGAGGACAGGTGCTTTATTATTGATAACAAGCAATAATGAAGTCTTAAAAGAAGTTGTAGATGGAGGCTTTATAATAAATGAAGAATATACATCTTCAAAATTATATGAATTGGCAAAAATGGATGGTGCAATAGTATTAAGTGGAGATTTAAAAAAAATAGTATGTGCAAATGCTCAATTAATTCCTTCATATGATATATCAACTTTAGAAACAGGAACAAGACATAGAACAGCTGAAAGAACAGCAAAACAAACTGGAGAGCTAGTAATAAGTATATCACAAAGAAGAAATATAATAACAGTTTTTAAAGGGAATGATAGATATATATTAGAAGATACAGATGTGGTGTTAAATAAGGCAAATCAAGCAATTCAAACATTAGAAAGATATAAAAAAGTATTTGATAACAAATTAAACATATTAAATGAATATGAATTTAATGACATAGTAACATTACAAAATGTAATAGTTGCAATTCAAAGAGCAGAAATGGTTATGAGGATTTTTGAAGAAATTCAAAGGCAAATATATGAGCTAGGAAGCGATGGAAGATTAGTAGAAATGCAATTAGATGAATTAATAGGAGGATTAGAAAAAGAAGAAGAACTAATAATAAAAGATTATTTAGTAGCTGGTAAAAAGAAAATAACACCACAAAAAGTCATACAAAAATTAGAAGAATTGACATATGAGGAACTTACAAAAGAGGCAATAATAGCAAAATTATTAGGATATGAAATATTTGATAATTATGATGAAGTTGGAGTATATCCAAAAGGATATCGTATATTAAGCAAAATACCTAGAATGCCTGCAAATATTGTAGAAAACTTAGTCGATTCATTCAAATCATTCCAGCATATTTTAATGGCTGATATTGAAAGCCTAGATGATGTAGATGGAATAGGAGAAATAAGAGCAAGGACAATAAAGCAAGCTTTAAAAAGGATGCAAGAACAATTTATGTTTGACAATTTAATATAAATGTAGTATTTTGTAATAGTGATTTTAAAATAAATGAGAAAGGAAAAGATGAATGATGAAAAATAAATCAAGCTTATTAAAAAATATTATATGGATTATTGCACTAGTTGTATTAATAGTATTAATAGGAGTAGTAGGATATGGATATTATAAAAATGCAACTGTGGAAGTAAAAAATCCAGTTGCAACAATGGAAGTAGAGAATTTTGGAACAATAAAAATAGAATTATATCCAGAAATAGCTAAAGAAACTGTGGCAAATTTCATAACTCTTGCAAATAGAGGATTTTATGATGGTTTAACATTCCATAGAATTGTAAAAGACTTTATGATACAAGGTGGAGATAAACAAGGAGATGGTTCAGGTTCAGCATCTATTTCAGATTTAAAAGATGGTGGAGAAGATACACAATATACAATAAAGGGAGAATTCATTGCAAATGGAGTAAATAATAAACTAAAATTTGAAGAGGGAGTTTTAGGAATGGCTAGAAGTGATTATACTTCATATTCATCAACTTTAACAGATGAATCATATAACTCTGGTAGTTCACAGTTCTTTATAGTTACAAAAGCTAATACATCTTTAAATGGATATTATACAGCATTTGGAAAAGTAATAGAAGGATTAGATATTGTTCATAAAATAGAAGAAGTAGAAGTAACTACAGCAAGTACAGAAGGAGAAGAAAGTACAAATTCAGAAGTTAGTAAACCAGTTAACCCACCTGTAATTACTTCAATAAAAGTTGAAACTAATGGAGTAGATTATGGATTGCCAGAAACACTAACACCATTTGATTACATGTCATGGTTATATCAATCATATGGAATAGATCCAAGTAGTTTAGTGGCTCAATAAAATGATTTTTAAGCTTACAGTATAATAATTTCTGTAAGCTTGTTTTTTCGTATTTGTTAAAATATAACTAAAAAAAGAAAATTTTTAAAAAGTAGTTGACAAAACAGTATTAAATTGGTTATAATATTATATGTGTTAACAATGTTTAAGGATATTAAACCACATGGTGGATGTAGCGCAGTTGGTTAGAGCGCCAGTTTGTGGCACTGGAGGCCGTGGGTTCGAGTCCCATCTTCCACCCCATTTTAGTTAAAAATAAAGTGGTTGATTATTGTTAGCAAATAAAATATTGGGCTGTAGCCAAGCGGTAAGGCACCAGACTTTGACTCTGGCATGCGCTAGTTCGAATCTAGCCAGCCCAGCCAAAAAGATTATTATATTCACACTTTCCTAAAAACCAATTTCGGAAGTAGTTAAATATGATAATTTTTTTATGTAAAATTTAAAGAAACACCACACGCACCTAAGACACACGATTTATTATATTTAGCAGAAAAAATAGACTTAGAATTAACAGAAGAACAAGAAGCGATTTTAATTGTAAAATAGTATAATTTTTATTGACTTTTGAATTGCTTAATATTAAAAATATCAAATGAACTAGAGGGGAGTTGAATATAAAAACATGAATAAAGATGAAAAAATAAGAGAAATTAATAAACTTATTGGAAATCGTCACTTCTTAAATTGTGAGTTATTATATAAAAAAACTTTATCAGAAATAAAAGCTATATTAGAAATGCCAGAATGGGAAGATGAAAAATTTCAAGGCTTGCTAACATCAACTATATGGACTAGTAATTCATCAGAAATAAAAGCTATATTAGAAATGCCAGAATG
>CANRPI010000047.1 GCA_947632475.1 uncultured Clostridia bacterium
ATATCGCGGAGTGGAGCAGTTGGCAGCTCGTTGGGCTCATAACCCAAAGGTCGGTAGTTCGAGTCTACCCTCCGCAACCACGTAAAATACCGAAAACATAATGTTTTCAGTATTTTTTTAATATGAAGATAAAGTAGAATAATATAAAAAGGAGTTTTAAAAATGAATAGCCTACCTATTATAGTAAAATATTTATTAACAGCATTAGTTGGAATTGTACCAGTAATAGAATTAAGAGGAGCAATTCCAGTTGGAGTTTTTACATTTCATTTAAATTATATTGAAGCTTTTTTATGTAGTTTTATAGGAAATATCATTCCAATATACTTTATTGTAAAATATATAAAGCCTTTATTTGATTTTTTTGGAAGATGGAAACCTTTTAGAATTATAATAGATTGGGCTTCTAATAAAGCAACTAAACATATTGAAGAAAATGAAAAGCTTCAAAATTATGTTGCTGCAGGTTTATTTTTGTTTGTGGCCATACCTTTACCAGGAACTGGCGCATGGGTTGGTTCTTTAATTGCCAATTTCTTAAATGTACCTCCAAAAAAAGCTATCCCACCAATTGTACTTGGAGTTTTTACTGCTGGAATAATTGTTCTTTCTTTAACTGCTATTGCAAATGGAGGTATTCAATATCTTTTACAAAGAAATTAAAAAATTATTGCCTAACTTTTAAAGCTAGGCAATAATTTTTTAGTTTATTCTTAATTTTTTTCTTTTTGTTAGCATTTTTAGATTTATATAATCATTTACTACTATTCTTATTACTGCTATTATTGGTACTGATAAAAACATTCCAAGTAGTCCAAAATATGCTCCACCAACTGTTACTGCAAATATTACTAATAAAGGACTAATTTTTAATGATTGTCCTACTATTTTCGGATTTATTATATTTGCATCTATTTGCTGTAATATTATTACTACAATTAACATCCAAATTGATTGAGATATGCCTCCTGTTACTAAAGTTATTAAAGCTGCAATGGCAACAGCAATTATTGCTCCAAAGTATGGTATCATATTAAATATACCTATAAAAAATCCAAGTAATGGTGCATATTTTACTTTCATTATGCTTAATGCTATTGTTACTAGTATTCCTACTATAATTGCATCTAAAAATTGACTTGCTATAAATTTAAAAAATACTTCATTTGAGTTGTTAAATAATTTTCCTATGTTTTTATATAATTTTTCTTTAAATAGTACACTTGCAAGTCTTTTGAAAAATCTAAGTATTTTGTCTCTTTCTCTTAAGATGTATATTGATACTATTAATGCTACAAATATATCAAATATTCCTGTTACAGCATTTATCGCTCCTGCTATGTATTCTATTATTTTATCTAAACTTATGTATTGTTTTAAATCTATATTTTGTATGTTTTCTATTTGTTGTTTTACTATGTCACTTTTAAGTATTGAATCTTCTGGTAATTTATTGTAATTTCTTATTGAGTTTTCATAGTATATAGGTATGCTTTGTATGAAATCTGAAATGCTTTCAGATATTACTGGTAATATAAAATTTATAAATATTATTAGTAGAATTATAACTATTAAATATACTGTGAATATACTAAATGTCCTTGCTTTCTTTTTTATTAATCGATTTTTTGATTTTTTGAAGTCTTGTTCTATTTTTCTACATGGCATATATAATAAATATGCTATAAATATTCCTGCTAAAAATGGCCCTATTACGTTTAAAAATTTGCCTATGCTATTGATTATAATGTCAAAATTGTCTAATGCTTTATATACTATAACTATTGCTATTCCTAAGGTAAACCAGTATAGCCATTTTTTCCAATTTTTCTTTATTTGTTCCATTATTTTTCTCCTTTTATTTATATTTTTATTTCTAATCCTACTGGGCAGTGGTCACTTCCCAGTATTTCACTATAAATGCTTGCTTCTTTTATGTTTTTTTCTATTGTTTTTGATATTATAAAGTAGTCTATTCTCCACCCTATGTTTTTTTCTCTGGCTCGTCCCATATATGACCACCAACTGTAACTGTCTGTTTTGGTTGGATATAAATATCTAAAGGTGTCTGTAAATCCTGCATCTAATAGCTCTGTCATTTTTTGCCTTTCTTCGTCTGTAAATCCTGCATTTCCTCTATTACTTTTTGGATTTTTTAAGTCTATTTCTTCATGTGCTACGTTTAAGTCCCCACACATTATTACTGGCTTTTTCTCACTTAATTTTAATAGATATTTTCTTATTTCATCTTCCCAAATTTGCCTATATTCTAATCTTTCTAGCTCTCTTTTTGAGTTTGGGGTGTATATATTTACCATATAAAATTTGTTAAATTCTAGTGTTATTACTCTTCCTTCTTTGTCATGTTCTTCTATACCTATTCCATATTCTACTGATATAGGTTTTTTCTTAGTGAATATTGCTGTTCCTGAGTATCCTTTTTTTTCTGCACTGTTCCAATAGCTTGTGTATCCTTTAAATTCTAGTTCTATTTGCTCTTTTTGACATTTTGTTTCTTGAATGCAAAATATGTCTGCTTGCTCTTGTTCAAAAAATTCTTTGAATCCTTTGTTTACACATGCTCTTATTCCATTTACATTCCATGAAATTAGTTTCATTTTTCTTCTCCTTCTATTGATTTATGATTAAATAATGAATAAGACTATGTTTTTTTCTTATCTTATTCTTTTTTCTTATTTTACTATATTTTCTTAAATATAGCAATTTATAAGTTGGATTTTATAGTTTTTTCTAAGCTTTTTGTTATTTGAAATGCTAAAATGCCAAGAGTTCACTTCTCTTGGCATTTTTTTATTCTACTACACTTACTGGTAAGTATCTTACTCCCCATTGTAAAGCTTCTGCATGTGAATTTACGAATATATCTATTTTGTTACCATTTATTGCGCCACCTCTATCTTCTACTGTATAGATGTGTCCGCCTATATTTAATTTTGTTCCAAATGCGAATTTTGATGATGCTGCTACTGTTCTTCCTGCAGTTGCTGTTGTTCCTGATGCTGTTCTTCCTGTAGTTTTTCCACAACATTTGCTACATGGACAGTATGCTGTTATTTTATATGTTTGACCACCTTCTACTGATGCACTTGTTCTTGGCATTGCTATTGATCTTGATGTTGCAATTTTTTGCACTTGAACTATCTTTTGTACTGGTTCTTTGATTACTGTTTCTGATAATACTGTTCTTTCAATTTCTACTTCGTTTTGATATTTTATTTTATATGTTACTTCTTTTATTCCGTCTTGTCCTTCTTGTAATACTTTATTTTTTGTGTTTTCTGTTGATGTGGTTGTATTTTTTGTTATTGTTTCATATGGTATTGTTTCTTGTTGTACTACAATTTTTTCAGTTATAGGTGCATAATTTTGTAATAGTTGCTCTAGTGATGTTTCTATTCCTTCTTCTGATATTTTGGCTATTTGTACTTCATTATATGACTTGTCTGTTATTCTTATGTTTTGACCTTCTGATATTTCACTTTCTATATCTGGTATTGTTTTTTGATTTTCTTCTAATATTATATTATTTTCTTCTAATATTTCAGATACTTTCTTTTTTGATGTTAATACTGTCATTTCATATCCATTTTGTAATGTTATTTTTACGTCATCTAATTTTGTATTTACTGCCATAACTCCTATTCCTGATATTAATATAAGTATTATTGCTACACATATTATTTTTATTATAGAAATTGAAGCTTTTTCTTCTTTTTTCATAAAAATTTATTACCTCCTTCTGGCAACATGTTTATTATACTATATTTTTCTTTTTTTGTCAAATTTTAGTGTTTTTTTTCCTAAACCGTTTGTCCGTTGGCTTAACAGTTTCTATAATATATTATATGCTACATTTTTTATTAATATTACTTTTATTTCTAAAATTATTCATATATGTGTACTGTTCTAAATGCTGGTAATAACAAGAACTGCCATTTGTATAAAAAGTTATAGTTATTTTAAAATAAGGTTGTACGAAAACCAGAATTATCATAACTAGCAGAGTTGCTCGTATTCCATCGACTAGATGCAGGATAACTTCCAGAATCATTATTACAACCTCCACCTCTCATACAGCATGATAGGGTAGGTGTAACAGTATCAGGCTCTAAGGTCCACTCCCACATATTTCCAGCAATGTCATAAATATTTAAAATGCTATTTCTTTTAGTTACTCCAGTAGTTAATAGTACTTTGGTTGATTCCGGTTTTCTATAATATTCCTTTACTTTTGTATATGTACGCTCATTATTTATCGAATATTCACCTTTTACAATGTCAAAAGAAATATTACTATAATTTCCCCAACTTTTACTATCAGCATTAATATCTTCTACTTTTAAATTACTATTTTTTTCTATAAATTTACACATTAAATCCCACTGTACTCCAAACATTAAACTACTCGTATAATTTCCTGAATTCATGCTACTTGCTAATTGTTGTGCTTGATAACCTCTTACCCAATTGTATGGATATGTATTTGCTTTTATTACTGGTATTTCTTCTATTGGATGTTCAGTTGTTACGATGTTTTCTTCTTCAAAAATTCTATATTTCTGTTCTATACCTACTTCATATTGTCCTATCCAAAATCCTTCGTTTTCATAAACACTTTTTAACATTTTCTTTTTTAAATTATTATACTGTGTTGCTGTTAACCCTGTTACATCTTTTACGGCAGTTTCATCACTAAATTCATCTTTGTGTACTGTGGTTCCTTTTTCATATGATTTTGTATAGTTTTTTAGATCATCATATATATTTTTATAATCTTCTTCCGTAAATTTTGTAATTTCTAATCCTGCAATTGGATATACATCTACTGTTTTTGGTACTTCTATCCACACATAACTATTTCCTTTGCTATCTACCATTACCAATCCTTCATCTACTGTGCTTTCTCCTTCTATTCTTGTTGGAGCAAATCCTGCTGGTATTGTTATTCCTTCAAATGTTGTATTTTTTGTATTTGTTGCTGCTTCTAGCATTGCTAGTTTTCTTTGTTCTTCTTCTGTTGCTTCTTCTGTTTTTTCAGTTGCTTCTCTTGCTCTTGTTAATATTCCATTTTCTCCTGTTAACGTCGCTATGCTTACTCCCGCTAGGATTAGCAAGACTATTATTGTTATCACTAATGCTATTAGCGTTATTCCTTTGCTTTTTCTTTTTAATTTTTCTTTCATTTCAATTTCTTCCCTTCTTTAGTTTTTTCCCTTAAAACTTTTAATTAAGTACAATACTTAATTAAAATATTAAAACTCAAAAAAATAGTATGTTTCTAATATTATCTAAGTTTTTTTATTTTATTTTTTTCATAATATTTTTTATTTTTTTGAAATCTATCTATTGCATATTCTTTGTCTTTATGCTATATTTAATTTGTCTTAACTTTTAATTAAGTATTGTACTTAATTAAATATATATCTTTTTTCATATAAATTTTATTCTAATATTTTTCCATAAATCACATATTTAAAATTATTTTTAATATATTTATATAGATATTTCAAAAAAATTTACTCTGCATCAGTAAGAAAGGAATGAATTTTTGCATGAAAAGAAATAGTTTTACATATTTTCTCTTAAAAAATTGTGTCTGTTTTATTCTTTGTGTGATTATATTTTCTAATTTTTCTTTAGTTTATTCTGATGACATTGATATAGATGAACAAACTATTGAAACTGTCACAGCATATGATGTAAATACTAAACCTCTAAATTTAAATGCTCGTTCATGTATTATTCTTGATAGAAATAATGAACAAATTTTGTATGGAAAAAATGAATTTAATAAAGTAAAAATGGCTTCAACTACAAAAATAATGACTGCAACTGTTATTATTGAAAATTGTAATTTAAGTGATATTGTTGAAGTTTCAAAAAAAGCTGCAGGCACTGGAGGCTCCAGACTTGGCTTAAAAACTGGAGATAAAATTACCGTTAATGATTTATTATATGGATTAATGCTATGCTCTGGCAATGATGCTGCAGTTTGTTTAGCAGAATTTGCCGCTGGTAGTGTTAATGATTTTTCTGTTTTAATGAATAATAAGGCAGCAGAACTTGGACTAAAAAATACCCATTTTGAATCCCCTCATGGGTTAGATTCTGATGGACATTATACTACAGCATATGAATTAGCAACTTTAGCTAATTATGCTATGAAAAATTCTACTTTTGCAAAAATAGTTGGAACTAAAACTTATACTGTAACAATTAATGGTTATCCAAAAAAAATATCTAATACAAATGAATTATTGGGTAATTTGAATGGTGTATATGGAATTAAAACTGGCTTTACAAATGGTGCTAATAGATGTTTAGTTACCTGCTGTAAAAGAGGTGATTTAGATGTTATTAGTGTTGTTCTTGGTTGTGATACTAAAAATTTTAGAACTCAAGATAGTATTAAACTTTTAGAGTATGCTTTTGCAAATTTTGAGCATGTTAATATTAAGTCTATTGTTGATGATGAATTTAATAAGTGGAAAATAGATAATTTAAATTGTTTTTCAGTTAATAAAGGAGTTTCAAATGATGTTGCCTTATATTTTAAAGATTTTGAAAATTCTATTTTTACTATGAATAAAAAAGATGTTTCAAATATTAGTGTTTCAATTACTGCTAATAAAGATTTAGTTGCACCTGTTATTAAAGATTCAGTAGTTGGAGTAATTAATGTTATGCTAAATGATAATGTTATTGCATCTAGAGATATTTGCATTGAAAAAACAATTGATAAAAAGTCATTTCAGGATTATTTCTTGAGTTTCTTTTCTACTCCAATTGATTCTTTTTGGAATGAAGTAAAAAGTTTTTATGATTAATTGTTTGTTTTTATATTAAAAAATTGCTAAGTTGTTATACTTAGCAATTTTTTAATTATTCAAAAGTTTTAGTTAATTTAGTTTTGTAACAATTATTGAACATTTTCTTTTATGTATTCTACAACGTCTCCTACTGTTACTACTTTTTCTGCATCTGCGTCTGGTATTTCTATGTCAAATTCTTCTTCTAATGCCATTACTAATTCTACTATATCTAATGAATCTGCTCCTAAATCATCGATAAATGATGCTTCCATAGTAACAGCACTATCTGCTACTCCTAGTTGTTCTACTATTATTCCTTTTACTTTTTCTAATATTTCTTCTGAACTCATAATTCGAGTTCACCTCCTCTCAAGTTTGCAAATGATTTATTCATTTGATATTTTCATTTTCATATTCCATTTATATTATATGTTTATACTTTTGTCAAGTGTATTATTAAAATATTTTTATTTATTTTTCAAATTCTTCTATCATCTTTTCTACTGCCTTGTTTTCAACAAATTTCTCCGCTTGAATTATTGTATATTCAAATAATAATTCGTCACTACTTCCATGTGCTTTTACTACTGGTTTTTTTACTCCTAAAAATAGTGCTCCTCCATATGATTTGTAATCCATTGTTTTTGAAAATCTCTTTATTGCTGGTAATGAAGGAATTGCTAGTATTTTTGATAGTAAGTTTTTATTAAAACTTTCTGTTAGTGATTTTTTTACATATCTTCCTAGTCCTTCAGTTGTTTTTAAGAATACGTTTCCTGTGAATCCATCTGCTACTATTGCATGTATTTCTCCTGAAAATGCATCTCTTCCTTCTACATTTCCTACAAAGTTTATTCCTAATTCTTCTGAGTGCTCTTTTAATAATTTGTAACTTTCTTTTACTAAGTCATTTCCTTTTGTTTCTTCTGTTCCTATGTTTAATAGACCTATTGCTGGATTTTTTATTTTGTATGTGTTTTTTAGATATATGCTAGACATTTGAGCAAATTGTAGTAGGTTTATTGGTTTGCAGTTTGTATTTGAACCTGCATCAATTAATAATAGTTGACTTTTGTAAGCTGGCAAGATTCCAGCTAGTGCTGGTCTATCTATTCCTTTTATTCTTCCTACTATTAGGGTTGCTCCTGTTAATAATGCTCCTGAATTTCCAGCTGATATAAATACATCTCCTTCTCCTTCTTTTAACATTTTGAATCCTACTACCATAGATGAGTCTTTTTTGTGTTTTATTGCAATTGTAGGGGTGTCTTCCATTTCAATTGTTTCTGTAGCATTTTTTATTTTTAGTCTGCTTGAGATTTCTTCTATTTCTTTTCGATAGAATTCTTTTATTTTATTTCTAATTATTTCTTCTTTTCCTACAAGTACTACTTCTGCTTTTACTTTGTTTATTGCATTTACTGCACCTTTTATATTAGCATCTGGTGCATTGTCTCCTCCCATTGCGTCTAAAATTATTTTCATTAATTTTCCTCCTAATTTATGCCTTTTGTTTTTTTATTATTATATTCTTTTTTTATTATATTTTTGGTATTTATATTTTATTATTGTTTGATGAAAAAAGCAAGCATTTTTAACGTTTTTTCTATATTTAACTGAATTTATGTCGCTAAACAGAAGTGTCCTCATAGCATATTTATACTATTAAGAAACGTTTCATAGCCATTTGTACCATTAAGAAACGTGCCCATAGCACATTTGTCCTCCCCCATGGCACAAAAATAGCAAGTGCTACAAATAACTGTAACCCTTGCTATTTAATTGTTTTATTTATGCTAATATATCAGCAACAACACCTGATCCTACTGTCCTTCCTCCTTCACGTATAGCGAATCTTAATCCTTTTTCTATAGCGATTGGTGTGATTAGTTCTATTGTCATTGAAACGTTATCTCCTGGCATTACCATTTCTGTTCCTGCAGGTAATTCAATAACACCTGTAACGTCTGTTGTTCTGAAATAGAATTGTGGTCTGTATCCATTGAAGAATGGTGTATGTC
>CANRPI010000048.1 GCA_947632475.1 uncultured Clostridia bacterium
AATATTGCTTTTAAATGGCTTTTTCTCATACAAATTGCATTTACTTTACAGAATTGCATTTAACTTTTCACTTGTCGTTTTTTTCCTTTACACGGTATTTCCTTTTAAACTGAGTAGGAAAATTACATGGTTACTAGTAACATTTTTTATGTATTTTCTATTCTATTGGTAAAAAAGCAAACTAGGTATAAAATTAGTAAATGGAGGTAAAAAAATGAAAATATTAAGAAACATTAAACTAAAGAAAACCAAAACATTAGAAGAAGCTTCTAATAACTGGTTATTATACAAAAGACCTTCAATTAAAGAATCCACATATTTTAGGTATAAATATATTATAAATCATTATATTTTATCATATTTTCAAAATAAAACTATTTATTATTTTGAAAATTATGATTTTAATATATATATTAATTATTTATCAAGTAAAATATCTGCTAAAACAGTAAAAGATGTAATAATTGTATTTAAATCTATTTTAAAATACAGTGAACGAAAATTTAATGTGGATTATATGTTAGATTTAATATCTACACCAAAACATGAAGAAGATGAAATACATATCCTAACAGACAAAGAAAAAGAGACTTTAGAACAATATTGTTTAAAAAGTAATGATTTAAGAACTATAGGCATTGCTATATGTTTAAATACAGGTTTACGAATTGGGGAAATTTGCGCTTTAACTTGGAAAAATATAAATCTTAAAGATAATGTATTTACAATTTCAAAATCTTTGCAAAGAATTTATAAAGGAAAAAATGATACAGTGGTGCAAATAAATACCCCAAAAACTAGAAAATCTATTCGAAAAATACCTATTTCCAAAAAAATTTCGAATGTATTAAAAAATATAAAAATAAAAAACTATACTGGAGATGAATATTTTTTAACTGGATGTAAAGAAAAATATGTAGAACCACGAAATTATCAATATTTGTTTAAAAAGTGTTTAAAAGATTGTAAAATTAAAGATTATAATTTTCATATATTAAGACATACTTTTGCTACTAATTGTATAAAAATAGGTATGGATGTAAAATCTTTAAGTGAACTTTTAGGTCATTCAAATGTAAATATCACTTTAAATAAATATGTGCATTCTTCATATATTACTAAAAAAAAATTTTTAGAAAAGTTATAATTATTATTTAGTGCAGAAAAAATAGCGAATTAGAAAAAAATTTCCAAATTCGCTATTTCTTTTAACTACTTTTTCAGCAACCTCGTTCTTAGATTTATTGATTTTTAGTTAATTTATAAGTAAAATTGTTATTTACTACTTGTCTTTATAATTTTGATAAATATAGACATTTTTTATAACTTTATAATTTTTTCCCAACTTAATTCTTTTTTACCAAAATGACCATAGTTTGTTGTTTTTGTGTATATTGGCTTTTGTAAATCTAAATAATTTATAATTCCTCTTGGTGTTAAATCAAATTTTTTATTTATTTTTTCTATTATTTCTTTTTCTGGAATTGTATTTGTTCCAAATGTATCAATATAAACAGAAACTGGCCTTGCTACACCTATTGCATATGAAAATTGTATTTCACATTTTTTGGCTAGTTTGTTTGCTACTACATTTTTTGCTATATGTCTAGCCATATATGTAGCTGATCTGTCAACTTTAGTTGGATCTTTACCTGAAAAGGCTCCTCCTCCATGTCTTGCATATCCACCATATGTGTCTACTATTATTTTTCTTCCTGTTAATCCGCTATCTCCAAATGGTCCTCCTATTACAAATCTTCCTGTTGGATTTATATAATATTTTGTATTATCATCTAATAATTTTTTTGGTACAATTTTATTTATTACTTTTTCTTTTATGTCTTTTCTCAATACTTCTAAGTCTACGTCTTCTTTCTGTTGAGTAGATACAACTATTGTATCTACTCTTATTGGTTTATCATCTTCATATTCTACTGTTACTTGCACTTTTCCATCAGGTCTTAAATAATTAATTTCATTATTTTTTCTTACTTGTGAAAGTTTTTTTGCAAGCTTATGTGCTAATGAAATTGGAAGTGGCATTAATTCTTCTGTTTCGTCACAAGCAAAACCAAACATAATTCCTTGGTCTCCTGCTCCTTCTGATTCTATTTTTTCTCCTTTTTTTGTTTCTAAAGATTTGTCCACTCCTAATGCTATGTCAGGCGATTGCTTTGAAATATTTATTGTTATTTTACATGTTCTATAATCAATATCTGTTTTACTGTTATCATAACCAATTTCTTTTATTGCTTTTCTTACTATCTTTTCAATATCTACTTGCTCTTTTGATGTGATTTCTCCTGTTATATATATTTCTCCTTTTCCTGCAACTGTTTCACATGCCACTCTTGCATTTTTATCTTTTTCTATATATGCATCTAAAATACTGTCTGATATATAATCACATAATTTATCTGGATGTCCTTCTGTTACACTTTCAGATGTAAATAGTTTCCTCATTTTTTTATATTCCTTTCTGGATATAGTTCTATAAAATTGTTGCTTTTATTTTTTTATTTAAAAGGTTTACAAAGTCAATAGCATCTTGCTTTGTTCCAACTATACTTCCATAATGTATTGGCACAGCTATTTTAGGCTGTATTTCATTTATTAAATCTGCTGCCTCTTTAAAATCCATTGTATAAGTACCACCTACTGGAACAAATGCTACATCACATTTTATTTTTCTATTTTCTGGCGTAATGTCTGTATCGCCTGCTATATAGTATTTATTTCCTTCAAGTTCTATAATATACCCAACCCACCTATTTTCTTTTGGATGAAATTGTTTGTTTATATTATAAGATGGTACTGTTTCAAATCTTATTCCTTCCACTATATATCTTTTATTAGGCTCTACTGTTACAATACTACTTTGCTTAAATCCTGTTTTTAATGCTTTTGATAATACATTTTCTGGTATTATAATTTTGGTATTATCTTTTTTTACTTTTTGTATATCTTCCTCTGAATAGTGGTCGTAATGGTCATGTGTTATAAATATTAAGTCTGCATCATTATAGTTTTTTTCTACTTTAAATGGATCTATATATATTATCTTTTCTTTATTTATTTTTATACTACTATGACATAAAACTTCTATATTTTCTAGCATATTAATACATACCATCCATTCCTGCTGGCATTCCTTCTTGATGTCCTCCACAGCATCCTTTTTGTTCTGGTGCATCTGTTACTATACTTTCAGTTGTAAGTACCATTGAACTTATTGATGCTGCATTTTGAAGAGCACTTCTTGTTACTTTTGTTGGATCTACTATTCCTGCTTTTTTCATGTCTACATATTGTTCTTTTGCTGCATCAAATCCAACTCCTATTTCTGAATTTTTTACTTTGTCTATTATTACAGCTGGTTCTAGTCCAGCATTTATTGCTATTTGTTTTGCTGGTTCTTCTAATGCTTTTAATACTATTTTTGCTCCTAGTTTTTCTCCACCTTCTAATTTTCCTACTAGTTTTTCTACTTTAGGTATTACATTTATTAATGCTGTTCCACCACCTGCTACAATTCCTTCTTCTACTGCTGCTTTTGTTGCAGATAATGCATCTTCTATTCTTAGTTTTTTGTCTTTCATTTCAACTTCTGTTGCTGCTCCAACTCCTATTACTGCAACTCCTCCAGCCATTTTTGCTAGACGTTCTTGTAATCCTTCTTTTTCATAATCACTTTGTGTTTCATTTATTTGATTTTTTATTTGTGAAACTCTGTCTGCTATTGCTTGTTTGTCTCCTGAACCATCAACTATTATTGTGTTTTCTTTTTGTACTTTTACTTGTTTTGCTCTTCCTAATTGACTAATTTCTGTGTCTTTTAATTCTAATCCTAATTCTGATGTTATAACTTCTCCTCCTGTTAGTATTGCTATATCTTGAAGCATTGCCTTTCTCTTGTCTCCAAATCCTGGTGCTTTTACTGCTACTACATTTAGTACTCCTCTTAATTTGTTTAATACTAAGGTTGATAGTGCTTCTCCTTCTATGTCATCACATATTATAACTAGTTTTCCACTTTGTTGCATTAGGTTTTCTAATAGTGGTAAAATTTCTTGGATATTGCTTATTTTTTTGTCTGTTATTAGGATGTAAGGATTGTCTATTATTGCTTCCATTTTTTCAGTGTCTGTTACCATGTATGGTGATACATATCCTTTGTCAAATTGCATTCCTTCTACTACATTTAGTTCTGTGTTTGATGTTTTTGATTCTTCTATTGTTATTACTCCATCTTTTGATACTTTTTCCATTGCATCTGCTATTAGTTTTCCTATTTCTTCGTTGTTTGCTGATATGCTTGCAACTCTTGCTATATCTTCTTTTCCATTTATTTGTGAGCTAATTTCTTTTAGCCCTTCTACTGCTGAGTTTACTGCCTTATCTATTCCTCTTTTTATTGCCATTGGGTCAGCTCCTGCTGCTACATTTTTTACTCCTTCTTTTATCATACTTTGAGCTAATACAGTTGCAGTGGTTGTACCATCTCCTGCTACATCATTTGTTTTTGTTGATACTTCTTTTACTAGTCTAGCTCCCATGTTTTCATATTTGTCTTCTAATTCTATTTCTTTTGCTATTGTTACACCATCGTTTGTTATTAATGGTGAACCAAAACTTTTGTCTAATACTACATTTCTTCCTTTTGGTCCAAGTGTTACTTTTACAGTGTCTGCTAATTTGTTAACTCCTTCTAATAAAGATTTTCTTGCTTCTTCGCCAAATTTAATTACTTTTGCCATTTTTAATCTCCTCCTTTTTTTAGGTTTTTACCTAAATTCTCATTAATTTTTTATTCTACTATTGCTAATATGTCATCTTGTTTTACTATTATGTATTCTACTCCTTCATATTTTACTTCTGTTCCTGAATATTTGCTTACTATTATATTATCTCCTTTTTTTACTATCATTTGTTCTGGTTTTTCATTTATTATTTCTCCTGGCCCTACTTCTATTACTTCTGCTATTTGTGGTTTTTCTTGTGCGTTTCCTGCTAATATTATTCCACTTTTAGTTGTTTCTTCGCCTTCTTTCATTTTTATTAAAACTCTGCTACCTAATGGTTTAATCATTTTAATACCTCCTTTTATTTTATAATCTCTCTGATTATAATTAGCACTCTTTTTTAGTGACTGCTAATAATTTATACCTTTTTTTTTATATTGTCAAGTACTTTTTTATAAATTTATTCTTTTATTTCTTTAGCTAATTTTCCTATTGCCTTTGTTTCAATTCTTGAAACATATGAACGTGAAATTCCCATCATATTTGCAATTTCATTTTGTGTTTTAGGCTTATGACCTCCGAAGTCCAAAACGAAGTTCTAAAATAGTTTTTTCTCTTGACTTTAAAATATCCTTCATTTTATCATAAAGGACAGCAATTTTCATCTTTATATCTACTTCATCTTCAATATTTCTCTCATTGTTTTCTAATACTTCTTGTAAAGTGACTACATTATCATCTTTATCCTTTCCAATTGGTTCATTTAAATAAACCTCTGCTCCGTAATTTCTTAATTGCTCTTAAATGCATTAAAATTTCATTATCTATACACCTAGAAACATATGTAGAAAGTTTAGCTCCTTTTTCTAATTTAAAGCTATTTACTCCTTTTATTAACCCTATTGTTCCAATTGAAATTAAATCTTCTTGCTCTACTTTACTATTTGAATATTTTTTTGCAACATGTGCAACTAGTCTTAAATTTCTTTCTATTAATATATTTCTTGCTTCATCATCTCCCTTTGCCATTTGTTCTAAATACATTTTTTCTTCTTCATTTGTTAATGGCTCTGGAAATAAACTTCCACCTTGTATATAACCTACTACAAATACAGCTGATTTTAAGAATTCTAAAATTCCATAAACTCCAGCCATACAAAGTGCTGATAACATAAGCGCACCTCCAAATCTCTTATACCGAAATTATATGTTTTTGAAAATTAAAAGTGCATGACCTAATAAAATTAATGCCTAAAAAAATATACTAATATATTTTCTTTAGCATAAATTTAATATAAATATGAATTTAATTGAGGTGTTACTTTATGTGTTTTTTGCAAAATTGTTTAAAAGGTGTATTAATTCGGTTCAGGAGCCATTCTTCCTGGAATTAGTAGTGGAGTGCTTTGCGTGATTTTTGGAATATATGAAAAACTTCTAGATAGTATTTTAAATTTTTTTAAAGATGTTAAAAAGAATTTTCTTTTTTTACTTCCTATTGTTATTGGGGCTTTTATTGGTGTTTTACTTTTTAGTAAACTACTAAACTACTTTCTTAATAATTATCCTATACAATCTAAAGGTATTTTTATAGGTCTTATTTTAGGAAGTATTCCTTCTTTATTAAAAGATGTAAAATCAAAAAGTTATTTTAAACTTCGATATATTTTTTTTACAATTTTTACTTTTATGCTTGGAATTTTGACAGTTGTTTTAGAAAAAAATTTTACATTTTCATCAATAGCTAATAATAATATAAATTTCATTTATCTTATGATATCTGGATTTATAATGTCAGTTGGTATAGTAGTTCCTGGAGTTAGTAGTACCATCATTTTAATGCTTTTAGGTGTTTATACAACTTATATTTCTTCTGTATCTAATCTATTTTTACCTGTATTAATTCCTATGGGATTTGGATTGATATTAGGATGCTTAATTTTTATGAAAATTACAAAATACTTTTTAGAAAATTATTATGCTCAAACTTTTTATTCTATTATAGGGTTTACTCTTGGTTCTATTTTTGTACTATTACCATCTATTAATACTTCTTTAGAATTATTACTTCTTATTTTATGTATAATTTTTAGCTATAATTTGGCACATTGGTTAACAAATTCATAAGTCACAGTTTTAACTTTCCATAACTGTGACTTTAATATATATTCAAAACTATTACTTAATCATTTATTTTAAATAGTTCTAAACTATTATTTTTTTCTTCTAATTATCCAATCTTTTTGACATTTTATTGGTAATTTTATTTTTACTTTTTGCCCTTTTACTCCTGGACTTATATTTTTAATTTCTTCATTTGTTTCTTCATCCCATAATTTTTCTATTTTAAATTGATATGCTTCTATTTGGTTTGGAATTAGAATTTCTAAGGTATCTCCTACTTGTAATTTGTTTTTTATTTCTATGGTTGATTTTTCTTGATTGTATTCTACTACTTTTCCTCCAAATTCATAGTTTTCGTTATATTGCCTTCCTTTATATTCTTGTATGTCTTTATTGTTTCTGTCATTGAAGTAAAAAGTTGTAAGTCCTCTTGTTTTTACTTTTTCAAGCTCTTTTAAATATTTTGTGTAATCATAATTGTCTGGATTTTTTTGATAGTCATCAATTGCATTTCTATAACTGTTTACTACACTTGCTACATAATATTCTGTTTTTAACCTTCCTTCTATTTTTAAGCTGTCTACTCCCATTTCTATTATTTCTGGGATTTCTTTTATTAAACATAAGTCTTTTGATGAAAAGATGCTTGTTCCATATTCATTTGTTTCTATTGGCATTAGTTCTCCTGGATTATTCTTTTCTTCTGCATATAGGTTGTATGACCATCTACAACTTTGGCTACAGTCTCCTAAGTTTGCACTTCTGCATGATAGAAAGTCACTTAAAAAACATCTTCCTGAATATGCAAAACATATTGCTCCATGTATAAAGATTTCTATTTCTAGTTCTTTTGGTTTATTTTCCATTATGTATTTTAATTGTTCTTTGTTCATTTCTCTACCCATTATTACCCTTTTGCAGCCATTTTTATACCAGAAGTTGCAGTCTCTTAAACTTATGCTGTTTGCTTGTGTGCTTACATTTATTGGTATGCTTGGTGCATATTCTTTTATTGTTTCTATTACTCCCACATCTGCTGCTATTATTCCATCTGGTTTTAATATTTCTAGTTTTTTTGCCATTTCTTCTATTTCTTTATATTTTTCGTCCCATGCAAATATGTTTAGTGTTACATATACTTTTTTTCCAATTTCATGAGCATATTTTATTGTTTTTTCTAAGTCATTGTCTTGCATGTCTGCTCTTGTTCTTAATGATAATGATGATGTTCCACAATATACTGCATCTGCTCCATATAAAAAAGCTATTTTGGCTTTTTCGTATGAGCCTGCTGGTGCTAATAGTTCTATTTTTTTCATTTTTACTATCATTCCTTGTATAATATATTTAGGTTTTTAAAAGGTTACCCATAAACCTTTATATAGCAATTATTTCATGATATAA
>CANRPI010000049.1 GCA_947632475.1 uncultured Clostridia bacterium
AATTCGCAAATAGGGTTGCGACTCACATTTTAATTATAGCAGATATTAAATATCTACTACTATTATATTCATTATACTCTTTTTTATTTAAAAAAGTCAATAGTTTTCAAAAATTTTCTGTCTTTTACATTTTTTTACAATTTTAAATTTATCTTCTATATTGTAAAATTTTGATAATTTCTTTCATTTCAAAATACACCAAGTTCCTTCTGGTTTTGGCATACATTCAAAGGTCATTTCTTGCTTTGTAATTGGATGAACTATTGTTAATTTATATGCCCATAAAGCAATTTGCTTTCCTTTTCCTCTTGTTCCATATTTTTGGTCTCCAAATATGCTATGTCCAAAGTTGGCTAGTTGCACTCTTATTTGATGATGTCTTCCTGTGTGTAAGTTTATTTTTAGTAAACTTAGGTCTTTTATTTCATTGTATTTTAATAATTCGTAATCTAATTTTGCATATTTCGCGTTTTTCTTTTCTTTTTTTACTACTTTGCTAATGTTGTTTCTTTCGTCTTTATATAGGTAGTTTTCTAATGTTCCTGTTACTTGTTCTACTTTTCCATCAACTACTGCTAAGTATTGTTTTTTTAATGTCTTGTTTCTCACTTGTTCACTTAATCTAGAAGCTGCTTTTGAAGTTTTGGCAAATACCATTACTCCTCCTACTGGCCTGTCTAATCTATGTATTAGCCCTACATATACGTTTCCTGGTTTTTTGTATTTTTCTTTTATGTATTGTTTTACTATGCTTAACATGTCTAAGTCTTCTGTTTTGTCTGATTGTGATGGTATGTTTGGCTTTTTTTCTACTACTATTATATGGTTATCTTCATATATGATATTTAATTCTTGTATTCCTTGCATTTGTTCTCCCTACTAAATACGTTACTTATTTTATAGACTTTCCCAACGTCCATATATTCCACATGGTAAAATTAATTTTGAATTTTCCATTGGCAAACCTATTTCTCCTGTTTCTATTTTTCCTTTGTATTTTTTTTCTACTGTTAGGTTTAATATGTTTTGTAAAACTGTACTTGATATTCCTGTTGTGTATGAATTTATTAGGAAAAATAATGGGTTATCTGATAATACTTTTGTGCATAGTTCTACTAAGTTGTATATGTTTTCTTCAAATTGCCATATTTCTCCTTTGGCTCCTCTTCCATAAGATGGCGGATCCATTATTATTGCATCATATTTATTTTCTCTTCTGATTTCTCTATTTACAAATTTTACTACATCATCTACTATAAATCTTACTTTTTTGTCCTGTAATCCTGAAGATATTACGTTTTCTTTTGCCCAAGTTGTCATTCCTTTTGAACTGTCTACATGGCATACTGTTGCTCCAGCTGATAAACAGGCAACTGTTGCACCTCCTGTGTATGCAAATAGGTTTAATACTTTTATCTCTCTTTTTTGTAATTTTATTTTATTCATCATCCATTCCCAGTTTACAGCTTGCTCTGGAAATAGTCCTGTGTGCTTAAATCCCATTGGCTTTATATTAAATGTTAAATTTTTATAGTGTATTTGCCATTGTTTTGGCATGCTTTTGTTAAATTCCCACGAACCCCCACCTGTTTTGCTTCTATGGTATGTGCTATTTACTCCTTTCCATTTTTTTGGAAATGTTTTTTCTTTCCATATTATTTGTGGATCTGGCCTAGATAATATGATGTCTCCCCATTTTTCTAATTTTTGACCATCTGCCATGTCTAATATTTTGTATTCTTTCCATTCATTTGCTAGTTTCATATTTTTTATAGCAAAAATGCTACTATCCTCCTTACTTTTTTGAATAGTAACATTTTATCATATTTTTTTGATTTTTCCAAGTTTGATTACACTATTTCTAATAGAATTTGAGACATTTTCATTTATGAGGCACATTTGATTACACTATTTCAAATAGAATTTTAAAGAAATTATAAATCATTATTCCATTTATAGCTGAACATATCATAAGTAAGGTTGTTATAGTGGTAATTGTTTTATGTTTTTTTATACTTTCCTTTATTCTGCTTGTCCACCCTCTTTTTTTCATTTGTAACCTGTTTAAATCTGAATTATAAGTTACATTAAAAATCTCATCTTTTGCATATTCCATAAAAATCCCATTCCTTTCTTGAAGGTACACATATTCATACTAAATTCCCCTCAATTGCTCTTATAAAAGCATAAATTTCATTTATTCTATGTATATGCAAAAAAATTTAAATTATTCCTAATTTTATAAATTTTTCTTAATATTTTCTGCTATTGTTTTTGATATTCCTTTAACACTCATCAATTCTTCAATACTTGCATTTTTTATTTTTCCTACACTTCCAAATTTCTTTAATAGTAATTTCTTTTTTGCCTCACCTATTCCTTCTATTTCATCTAAATCTGATTTAGTTATTGCTTTTTCTCTTAATTTTCTATGATAAGTAATTGCTGTATCATGTACTGTATCTTGAAATCTTGTTATTAAATTCATTAAATTTTCTGATATTTCTAATTCTTTTCTATTTTCGTCCATTAAAGCCCTTGTTTGATGTTTATCATTTTTGACCATTCCGAAAACTTTTATATCTAAAGTAATATTTTTTTTGTTTTGATTTGCCCATTTTTGCACATCTGCAATTGCTTCTTTAGTTGCTCTAATTTGTGTTATTCCACCATCTGCAAATATTATTTCAGGTAATGCACCAAAGCCACCTTTTGGATTTTCAATAGAATGTTTTAATCTTCTTGTAATAACTTCTTTCATACACCTTGGGTCATCTTGACCAAATACGGTTTTTATTTTAAATCTTCTTGATAGATTCTTTTTTATTACCCCATCTTGCAATACACACATACCAGCTACTAAAAATTCTCCTGATATGTTAGATATATCAAATGTTTCTATTTTTCTTGGCAATTTTTCTAAACCTAATACTTCTTTTAGTTCTAATAAAATTTCACTTTTATCTTTTTCTTTATTTTCTAATGTGACTTTTGCATTGTTTTCTGCCATTTCTACAAAACGCAACTTTTCTCCCTTTTTTGGTGTCTTGATTTCCACTTTTTTTCCTAAAATTGTGGATAACCAATCTTCTATTGCAGTTTTGTCTTCAATTTCTTCTTTTATCATTATTCTATTTGGAATATTGGGGTTATCTAAATAATATTGCTTTATAAAACCTGATAAAATTTCTTTATCTTCCATATCTTTTAGTTCTGAATAGAAATAATGCTCTCTACCTATCATTTTGCTACCACGAACAAAAAATATTTCTATACATACTTGTAAGTCTGATTTTGCTATTCCTATTACATCTATATTATTTTCAGATATGTTTGATACTTTTTGCTTAGTAGAAACTCTTTCTATTGCTTGTATTTTATCTCTTATATATGCTGCTTTTTCGTAATCCATATTTTCAGATGCTTGTTTCATTTGACTTTTTAATTCTTTTATTATTTTTTCTGTTTTTCCTTCTAATAAATCTACTATTTCATTTATTTGTTCTCTATATTCTTCTTTGCTTACATACCCCATACATGGAGCTAAACACCTGTCTATGTGATAGTTTAAACATGGTCTCGTTCTTTCTTTTAAAGTTCTACATTGACGTATTTTATATTTTTGTTTTATAAATTCTATCATTTCTTTTGCTGCACCGGGGTTTGCATATGGTCCAAAATATTTTGAGCCGTCATTTACTAGTCTTCTAGTTATATATACTCCTGGATATTCTGATTTCAAGTCGACTTTTATATATGGATATGTTTTGTCATCTTTTAATAAAACATTGTATTTTGGCCTGTTCTTTTTTATTAAATTACATTCTAATATTAAAGCTTCTGCTTCATTTTCAACTACTATATATTCAAAATGGTCAATTAAACTTACCATTTTTTCTATTCTTGCAGTTTTGTCTGTTTTTCTAAAATATTGCCTAACCCTATTTTTTAATGAAATTGCTTTTCCTACATATATTATATTGTCTTGTTTATCTCTCATAACATATACGCCTGGTTTATTTGGCAATTTTTTTAGTTCTTCTTCTATATTAAACATATTTCTCCTCATTATATCTAACATTTTCTTTAATAGAGTATATTATATTATGCAAGAAATTTCAAGTAAAATGTTGTATAAACCTTGACAAACTTGGAAATAATGTGTAAAATAGTGTATGTTTAAAAATAAATAATTTTACGTTTGCACAATGCAAAGCTTTTAGAGTAACTTATAGAGAATAAGGGTCTTAGGCTGAAAGCCCTTTAAGGTCAACCTAAAAATGTGAAACACATTGGAGTAATTAAAATAAAGTGAGTGGAAAACCAAAAGTTTTCAAGCTGGGTGGCACCGCGGAATAATTCGTCCCTGCATTTAATAAAATAATGCATTGGGACGTTTTTTGATCAATTAGACATTTCTCAATGGTACAAATGTGTTACCAATAAACGTTCCTGTGGCAAAAATGTGTCATCACGGAGCACTAAGAAACGTCCCCGTGGCACATTTTAAGGAGGTAATAAAATGAATGAGTATAGAACTCACAATTGCAATGAAATTAGTTTAGAAGATGTTGGAAAGAAAGCTAGAATCGCTGGCTTTGTTGAAACTATTAGAGATTTCGGTGGACTTGTTTTTTTAGATATTAGAGATATGTATGGAGTTACACAAGTTGTTACTTCTGGCAAGCCTGAAGATGTTGATTTTGCTTCTCACATTCCTTTAGAGTCTTCTGTTACTGTATATGGAGAGGTTAAAAAAAGAGATGAAGAGACTATAAATCCTAAAATTAAGACTGGTTTGGTCGAAATTAAAATTGAAGATATTAAAATTTTGGGTAAAAGAGTTAAAAATCTACCTTTTGAAATTAATAGTAATCAAGATGTAAGAGAAGATTTAAGACTTGAGTATAGATTTTTGGATTTAAGAAATGATAGACTTAAAAATAATTTGATTTTAAGAGCTAATGTTCTTAATTTTCTTAGAAGTCAAATGATTGAACAAGGTTTTTTAGAGGTTCAAACTCCTATTTTAACTAGTTCTTCTCCTGAAGGTGCAAGAGATTACTTGGTTCCAAGTAGGTTACATCCTGGAAAGTTTTATGCTCTTCCACAGGCTCCTCAACAGTTTAAACAGCTTTTGATGGTTTCTGGTATTGATAAGTATTTTCAAATTGCTCCTTGCTTTAGAGATGAAGATGCTAGGGCTGATAGAGCTCCTGGAGAGTTCTACCAGTTAGATATGGAAATGGCTTATGCTACTCAAGAGGATGTTTTTAATGCTATTGAACCTGTTATGTATAATACTTTTAAAAAGTTTTCTGATTGCAATATAAATTCTTATCCATTTCCTAAAATTTCTTATAAAGATTCTATGTTAAAATATGGTACAGATAAACCTGATTTGAGAAACCCTTTGTTTATTATAGACTTGTCAGAATTTTTTAGTAATTGTACTTTTAAGCCTTTTATTAATAGGACTGTAAGGGCTATAAGAGTTTCTGGTAAATATGGTCATCTTTCTAAAGGATTTCATGAAAAAATGCTTGATTTTGCTACAAGCATTGGTATGGGTGGACTTGGATATTTGGAAGTTCAAGAAGATTTAAGTTTTAAAGGCCCTATTGATAAGTTTATTCCTGATGACTTGAAAATGAAATTGGTTGATTTGGCAAGCTTAGAAAAGGATGATACTATTTTCTTTATTGCTGATAGTGAGAAAAGAGCAACTTTGCTTGCAGGTTTAATTAGAGATGAACTTGGTAAACGTTTAAATTTAATAGATGAAAATACTTTTTCTTTTGCTTGGATTGTAGATTTTCCTATGTTTGAACTTGATGAACATGAAAATTTATCTTTTAGCCATAATCCATTTTCTATGCCTCAAGGAGGCCTAGATGCCTTGGAAAATGAAAATCCTTTGGATATTCTGGCTTATCAATATGATTTGGTTTGTAATGGAGTAGAACTTTCTTCTGGTGCTGTTAGAAATCATGATATAAATATTATGCTAAGGGCTTTTTCTATGGCTGGCTATACAGATGAGGAAGTTAAGAGTAAATTTGGTGCTTTATACACTGCTTTTCAATATGGTGCACCTCCTCATGCTGGGGTTGCTCCTGGAATTGACAGAATGCTTATGCTTCTTACTAAATCTGAGAGTATTAGAGAAGTTATTGCCTTCCCTCTAAACAGTAAGGCTGAAGATTTAATGATGCACGCACCATGCCAAGTAAAACGCTCTCAATTAAAAGATGTTCATATATTGTAAAAAATTTCTAAACCTTTACAAACAAAATTTAAAATAGTATAATAATCAAAGTTCTAAGATAATTAGTTATAACGGTAAACTGATAAATATCAATTTATAAAACTAATATCTTTTGAAAGGATTGATAAAAATGAAACTACAAAATGTTCTAAAAAACATTGAAATTCTTGAAAGTAAAGGAAATTTAAATACTGAAATTACAAACATAACATCAGACTCTAGAAACGTAGAAAAAAATGGGCTTTTCGTAGCAATAATTGGATACACTTTAGATGGTACAAAATTCATACCAAATGCAATTGAAAAAGGTGCAACTGCTATAATGGTAGACGAAACAGTTAATATTAGTAATTTTGACATTCCAGAAAATATTTGCATAGTTAAAGTTAAAAATATTAGATATCAATTAGCAATAGCAAGTTGCAATTTATACGATTATCCTTCTAAAAAATTAAAACTTATTGGAGTTACTGGCACAAAAGGAAAAACCACTTCAACTTTTATGATTAAATCTATTTTACAAAAACATGGTTATAAAGTGGGATTAATTGGAAGCATCGCAATTTACATTGGAGACGAAAAAATAGAAGAAATGGACAGAACTTCAGCTGAAAGCTACAAGCTTCAAAAAACTTTAGCTATGATGGTTGAGCAAAATGTTGATATTGTTGTGTTAGAAGTATCTTCTCAGGCAATGAAACTAGACAGAGTAGTTGGATGTGAATTTGATAGAGTTCTATTTACAAATTTATCAGAAGACCATATAAGTCCTAAAGAACACAAAGATATGGAAGACTATTTTAATGCAAAACTTTCATTATGCAAAATGTCACCTGTAGTTGCTTATAGTCAAGATAATGAATATACTAATAGAATTCCAAATTTATTATCAGACAAAAAACTTATTAGCTTTGGAATGAAAGAAACTGCTAACATTTGTGGTTCAGATTTAGAAATGTCTAATGTAGGAGTTGACTTTAAAGTTTGTGTTAATTCAAATAAATTTGATGCACATATTTCAATTCCTGGAAAATATATGGTATATAACGCATTAGGAGCTATTGCTATTGCCTCTAGCTTTGAAGAAATTTCTATACAAGATATTCAAAATGGATTAAAAAATGTTAAAGTATTTGGTAGAAGCGAGCTAGTTCCTAATAAATTAGGTTTAACAATTATGATAGATTATGCTCACACCCCTTCAAGCTTGGAGTCTATTTTGAAAACTGTAAAACCTTACACTAAAGGTAGAGTTATTTGTACTTGGGGCGTTGGTGGAGATAGAGATAGCGCTAAAAGACCAATTATGGGAGAAATTTCAGGAAATTTAGCGGATTTTACAATTTTAACTTGTGACCAAGTTCGTACCGAAGATCCTAGAAAAATTTTATCTGATATTGAGGTTGGTTTGAAGAGAACTAATGGTAAATATACTATAATTTTACATAGAACAGAAGCAATTCGTTATGCAATTTCTATTGCAACTAAGGATGATATTATTGTGCTTCCTGGACTTGGAAGTGATTTATATATAGACTATATGGGTGTTAAATATCCTTATGATGAAAGAGTTGTTATTCATGATATAATTGAAGAAATGTGCCACGGGGACGTTTCTTAATGGCACAAATATGCCACGGGGACACTTCTTCCTTCAAGAGCCAGTGGTAAGGAATGTGG
>CANRPI010000050.1 GCA_947632475.1 uncultured Clostridia bacterium
ACAAAATGTTTTGCATTTTTAGCAGGACATGAAAGCTTTGCAGCAGCAGAAGGAGCAATAGGAATTGCAAAATCAGCTAACAAAGTAAGAAAAGAGCCATTAAGAGTAATACTAAATGGATTAGGAAAAGATGCAGCACAAATAATATCAAGAATAAATGGATTTACATATGTAAAAACAGAATTTGATTTCTTCACAGGAAAAGTAAAAGTAGTAGAAGAAATACCATATTCAAATGGAGAAAGAAGCAAAGTTAAATGTTATGGAGCAAATGACGTAAGAGAAGGAGTTGCAATAATGTGGTTAGAAGACGTAGATGTATCAATAACAGGAAACTCTACAAATCCAACTAGATTCCAACATCCAGTAGCAGGAACATACAAAAAAGAAAGAATTGCTCAAGGAAGAAAATACTTCTCAGTAGCATCAGGAGGCGGAACAGGAAGAACATTACACCCAGACAATATGGCAGCTGGCCCAGCATCATATGGAATGACAGATACAATGGGAAGAATGCATTCAGATGCACAATTTGCAGGTTCATCATCAGTACCAGCACACGTAGAAATGATGGGATTAATTGGAATGGGTAACAATCCAATGGTAGGTGCAACCGTGGCAGTAGCAGTAGCGGTAGAAGAAGCAATGAAATAATTTATTAAATATTAATCATAAAAAAATAAGTCACTCTATATTTAATATAGAGTGACTTAAAAAATTATTTTTTATTTTCATCTTTTTTATCGTTTTTTACTACTTCTTTCACATGGTTAATTTATGTCTGTCCCCAAAAACACCACTCAACTATTATTTTTTATCGTCTTTTACTACTTCTTTCATAGCACCTAAGGCTCCTAGAGCAGAGGTTGCTTCAAAAGGAATAAATACTTTGTTTGCATCACCTTTTGCAACTTCTTGAAGTGTTTCTAAAGATTTTATTTGAACTAATTTATCTGTTGGGTCTGCTTTTTTCATAGCGTCATAAACCATTTGAATTTCTTGAGCTTTTGCTTCAGCAACTTCTTTTATAGCTTGGGCTTCACCGGCTGCTCTTCTAATTTGAGCTTCTTTGTCAGCTTCAGCTTCTAAGATTGCTGCTTGTTTTTTACCTTCAGCAATTGTAATTGCAGATTGTCTTTGAGCTTCAGATTCTAGAATTAAAGCTCTTTTATTTCTTTCTGCGTTCATTTCTTTCTCCATTGCGTCTCTAATGTCAGCAGGTGGAGTAATGTCTTTAATTTCAACTCTATCTATTTTACATCCCCATCTATCAGTTGCTTCGTCTAAAACTACACGTAATTGATTATTAATTCCGTCTCTTGAACTAAATGTTTCATCTAAGTCCATTTTACCAATAATATCACGAATTGTAGTAATTGATAAATATTCTATACCTTTCTTTAAACTTTGAATTTCATAAACTGCTTTTGCAGGGTCAGTTATTTGATAGAAAACAACTGTATCTATAGTTATTGTAACATTATCTTTAGTAATAACTCCTTGAGGTGGAACATCCATTGTTTGTTGTTTTAAGCTAACAACGCTTCTTACATGGTCAAAAAATGGAATTATAATTGTAAGACCAGCATCAGCTACTTTATAGAATTTACCTAATCTTTCAATTACATAAACCTCAGATTGTTTAACGATTTTGATTGACATTGCTGCTATTATTAAAATAATAACAAGTAATACTAATAAAAATCCCATATCAAGTACCTCCTTAAAATTTTATTTATATAAAAAATGTTAAAATCTTAAATCTTTTATTAAATTTTTTAATGTTATTAAGATAGTATATAAATATTTTTTGTTATTAGGCTTTTATAGAAGTATTTTCTTCTACTGTTTCAACAACAGCTTTTACACCTTTTATTTCTAAAATTTTTACTTTTGAACCTTTTTCTATAGTTGAACCATTTTTACTAATTGCAGACCAAGTTTCGCCAGCTACTTTAATTTGACCAGTTGATTTTACTGGGTCTATATCGTCTGTTACAAGGCCAATTGAGTCTACAAGTGAATATACATTTGTTTTTACATTTGAATTTGATTTTGTAATTTTTTTAACTAAAGGTTTAGTTGCAAAAATTAGTATACCAGAAGAAAGTATAAACACAGCAGATTGAATGACTATATTATCTATAAAAAAGCTAACAATCATTGTAATTAAAGCTCCTATTGAAAACCAAAAAATTAAAAATCCTACTGTTATAGTTTCTGCAATTAAGCATACTCCAGCAACTATTAACCAAAATTGCCACATAAAAATTCCTCCTAAAATAAAAAACTAATTGTATCAACTATTTACATTATAACATAAAATAAAGAAAAAATCAAAAAAATGCTTGAAAAAACGTAAATAATGTGATATTATAATTGGAAATAAAACAAAGCGAATTAAAAAGCAAAGTATATATATTAAAAATAAAAAGAGAAAATGGACATAGGCTGAAATCCATTTAAAAAATATATAGAAATTTCACTTTTTAAGCCTCTTTTTGAACTAATAGTAGGAAAGAGCGGTTGAACCGTTAAAACTATAATGAGGTTAGTAAAACTAATAAATATCAAAAAAATTAGTAAAACTAATAAAATTAGGTGGTACCACGAGTCATTTCGTCCTATTATAATTAGGAAAAATGGCTTTTTTTGATGTTATTAAAAAATATAAAGGTTTATAGGCAAATCCTATTTAAAAGCCTAAATATATTAAATCAAGGGAGATATTAAATGAAAGAGCAGATTAACAATATCAAAAAGAATTCTATTAAAGAAATAGAAAAAGCAGAAAACTTAGTAGAATTAAACAATCTAAAAGTAAAATACCTAGGAAAAAAAGGTGAATTAACAGTAGTGTTAAGAGGAATGGGAAGTTTAGCACCAGAAGAAAGACCAAAAATAGGAGAGTTAGTAAATCAAGTAAGAGATGAATTAAACATATTATTTGAGCAAAAAGAAAAAGAATTAAAAAAGAAAGAACTAATAAATAGAATAGAAAATGAAAACATAGATGTAACAGAGCCAAGCAAAAAGTCAACTTTAGGTTCTTTACATCCAATAACACAAATAATAAAAGAGGTAGAAGAAATATTTTTAGGAATGGGATATGAAATAGCAGATGGACCAGAAGTAGAAAAAGCAATTTATAACTTTGATAAATTAAACACACCGCCAGACCATCCAGCAAGAGACATTCAAGACACATTTTATATAACAGATGATATTTTATTAAGAAGTCAAACATCACCAGTACAAGCAAGAGTAATGGAAACACAAAAACCACCAATAAAAATAATATGTCCAGGGGCAGTGTATCGTTCAGACAGTGTAGATGCAACACATTCACCAGTATTCCATCAAATAGAAGGTTTAGTTGTAGACAAAAACATATCAATGGCAGATTTAAAAGGTACATTAGAGATATTTGCTAAAAAATGTTTAGGAGAAAACACAAAAATAAGATTTAGACCACATCACTTCCCATTTACAGAGCCAAGTGCAGAAGCTGATGTATCATGCTTTGTATGTGGTGGAAAAGGTTGTAGAGTATGTAAAGGAGAAGGATGGATAGAGCTTTTAGGTTGTGGAATGGTACATCCAAACGTATTAAATTTCTGTGGAATAGACCCAGAAGAATATACAGGTTTTGCATTTGGATTTGGTGTAGAAAGAATAGCCATGGCAAAATTTGGAATAGAAGACATGAGACTACTATTTGAAAATGATGTAAGATTTTTAAAACAATTTTAAATATTAATAAAAAGAGGAGAGAATAAGAATGAAAGCAAGTATAGAATGGTTAAAAGAATATAGTGACATAGATGTAAATGCAGTAGAATTAGGAGACATTTTAACAATGACAGGCTCTAAAGTAGAGAGCATAGAGCAAAAAGGAAAAGACATAGAGAATGTAGTAGTTGGAAAAATTTTAAAAATACAAGACCATCCAGATTCAGACCATTTAGTTATAACATCAGTAGATGTAGGAGATGAACTACTACAAATAGTAACAGGAGCAAACAATATAAAGGTAGGAGATATAATACCAGTTGCAAAAGATAACTCTACATTACCAGGTGGAGTAAAAATAAAAAAAGGTACTCTAAGGGGAGTAGATTCTTGTGGAATGTTATGCTCAGTAGGCGAATTAGGTTTAAATGCACAAGATTATCCAGGAGTAATTGAAAATGGAATAATGATTTTAGACAAATCTTTAGAAAAGAGCATAGGAAAAAACATAGTAGAAGTCTTAAATTTAGAAGAAGAGATAATAGACTTTGAAATAACACCAAACAGACCAGATTGTTTATCAATAGAGGGATTAGGAAGAGAAACAGCTGCATCATTAGGAAAGAAATTTAAAAATCCAAGAAAAAATATAGACGAAATGAAAGTACCAGACAAAAAAGAAATTGAAGGATTAACAGTAGAAATACAAGCACCAGACTTATGTTATAGATATATAGCAAGAGTTGCAAAAGACGTAAAAATTGCTGAGTCACCAGAATGGTTAAAAAGAAGAATAAGAGCATGTGGAATGCGTAGCATAAACAACATAGTTGATATAACAAACTATGTAATGCTAGAGATGGGGCAACCAATGCATGCATTTGACATAAACTCAATAGAAGGAAAACACATAACAGTAAGACGTGCTAAAAAAGGAGAAAAAATAATAACTTTAGATGACCAAGAAAGAGAATTAGATGAAAACAATTTAGTAATTGCAGACTCTAAAAAAGCAGTAGCAATAGCAGGAGTAATGGGAGGTCAAAACTCTGAAATAGAAGATGATACAAAAACAGTAGTATTTGAATCTGCAGTATTTTATGGAGGAAGTGTAAGAAAAACAGCTAAAAAAGTAGGACTAAGAACAGAAAGTTCATCAAGATTTGAAAAAGGCTTATCATCAGAAAATGCACTAAGAGCAGTAAATAGAGCACTAGAGTTAGTAGAACTAATAGGAGCAGGAAAAGCAGTAGATGGAAAAATAGATGTATATCCAACAAAGCAAAAAATTAATAAAATTCCATTAGATGTAGAGAAAATAAATAAATTAATTGGAATAAATATAAGCGAAAAACAAATGATTGAAATATTAGAAAAGCTAGATATAAAAGTGGAAAACGGATATGCAATAGCACCATATTTTAGAATGGATTTAGAATTTGTAGCAGACATAGCTGAAGAAATAGCAAGATTTTATGGATATGATAAACTAGATTCTACTTTAATAAAAGCAGACACAACAATTGGTGTTAGAAATAAAGAACAAAAAATAGAACAAAAGATAGAAGAAATATTAGTAAACAATGGTTTATCTGAAATATACACATATGGATTTTTAAGTCAAAAAGACTTAGAAATGTCAAAAGTAAATAAAAACTTACAAAAAACAGCAATAACTTTACAAAATCCACTAAGTGAGGATTATAAGTTGATGAGACCTACAACATTTCCTAGTATGATGCAAATACTTGCAGGAAATAACAATAAGAAAAATCAAAATGTTAAATTATTTGATATATCAAGAAATTATAAAAACTTAAATGGTGAAATAGAAAAAGGTGAAGTTCCTGTTCAAGAGAACATTTTAACAATAGGAATGTATGGAGATGATATTGATTTTTATGTAACTAAAGGTATTTTGGAAAATGTATTAGAAGCAATAAATGTATCAAAATATGATATAGAAAAAGAAACTAAGAATGAATCTTACCACCCAGGTAGATGTGCAAATTTGAAGGTCGGAAATGATGTAATTGCAACTTTTGGAGAGGTTCATCCAGAGGTACTTTCTAATTATGAAATAGAGAAAAGAGTATATATTGCAGAGCTAAATATTAGTAAGGTTATTAAGTATTCAAGAGCAAATAAAAAGTATGAGGAAGTTCCTAAATTCCCAGCAGTTGAAAGAGATATAGCAATAACTGTAGACGAAGCGGTTGAAGTTGGTCAAATTGAAAAGTTGATAACTAAAAAAGGCAAAAAGATTTTAGAAAGTATTAAACTTTTTGATATTTATAGAGACAACGAAAAACTTGGCAAGGATAAGAAGAGCGTTGCTTATGCATTGACTTTTAGAGATAAGAATAAAACTCTTGGTGATGAGGAAATAAATGTAATTATGCAAGATATAATTTCAGAATTACAAACAAAATTGAATGCTGAACTAAGAAAATAGAATATTTGGAACAATTTGGAGTAAATCTTAATTGTTCCTTTTATTATTTATAACAAGTATTTATATAGCAATAATAATTCTGCAGTTAAAAAAACTATTCATTATTGTCAGGAGGTAAATATTCAATTATATCCCCTATTTCACAATGAATAGTTTTGCATATTCTAGCAAGTAGATTTAAATCTACTTTTTGCATATCGTTTCTACAATATTTTAATAATTGTCCATAATGAATTTGTGCATTTCTAGATAAGCTAGATCGACTAATTTGATGGCTTTTTAAAAATTCATCTAGTTTTAAATTAACTTGTCCCCAGTCTTCCATATGTTCACCTCTAAAAAATCTTATCACGAAAAATGGCTTGTAACAACTAAGTATTACCATACTATGTTTATACATATATATTTATATATGATTTATTCAAAACTAATTATATTTAGAAATATCGAATTTTTTGTAGACTGAATAGTAATAATATATATAATTTTAATTTTATTTTAGTTAAAAAGTTATTGACAAGAAAAATATATTGGTATAATATATTAACATAGTATGTATAAACTTAGTGCATAAAAATGTAGGAATAAAAAATATACAATTGGAAAAAATATTTTAAAGATACAAGGGGGAAAAAATGGAAAGAAATTTTAAAATGTATGGAAAAAAGGGAATAACACTAATAGCATTAGTAATAACGATAATAGTCTTGCTAATCCTAGCGGGAGTAAGTATAGCGACGTTAACAGGAAAAAATGGAATATTAACAAGAGCAAACAAAGCAGGAGATGCAAATAGAGCAGGGACATTGCAAGAACAAGTAGATTTATGGTTATTAAATCAAAAAACAGATGAATATGCAGGAAATAGTAGTTCATCACAAAGCTTAGAAGAATTAGTAGATGATTTAGTAGAGCAAAAATTATTAACAGAAAATGAGAAAGATGAAATACTAGGAAATGCAGAAAAAGGAATAGAAGCAAGTTATCAAATAAAAGTAGGAGAAGAAACAGTAAAATTTGCAAATGAGAACTGGGATGGAGAAAAGAAAGTAAATGCACCAGTATTAAAAGCAGGAATGACACCAGTATATTGGAAAGAAGATGGAACAGAAGTAAAAAAAGGCGACGCAGAATTTGATGAAAGTGAATGGTATGAATATAAAGTAGCAGAAGGAGATAGCGACAATAATGCAAGCAGATGGGCAAATGCAATAACAGAAGATGGAAGCTACTGGGTATGGATACCAAGATATGAATATAAATTAACTCAAAA
>CANRPI010000051.1 GCA_947632475.1 uncultured Clostridia bacterium
TCTATTCCATCATTTAAAGCAATATATCGTACATTTTTTAACGGAAAGTATTTTTCTAAATAATAACCTGTTTCAATGTAATCTCTACCAAGCCTTGATAAATCCTTTGTAATTACTAAATTGACATTACCAAGTTCAATGTCGTTAATTAAATTTTTAAAATCAGGCCTATTAAAATTTGTACCAGTAAATCCATCATCTACATATATTTTAAATAAGGTCCAACCTTGATTTTTTATATAATTTGTTAGTAATTTTTTTTGTGTATCAATACTTTCAGATTCTTTGTCTTTTTCATCTTCTCTTGAAAGCCTTGTGTAAATTCCTACTTTAAAATAAGTAGGAGGAAAGTTATGGTTTAATTCTTGCATTTATTCTCCTTTCGCAAGTTTAAATATAAAATAATTATTTAATTTCCATTTTATCATTATTTAAATTCCCAAAAAAATAACTTTCATTAAGCCATTCTTGAACTAATTCTGTAATTGTTATGCTATTTTTATTGTATATAGTTATCACTTTTGCTTGCAATGTATTTTTTTGCATTTGATCACCTCAATAAAAATGTATGAACCAAAAGAATAAATATTATTATTCTAAAATAATTTTGATGCAAAAAAATTGTATAAATAGTTCTTCCAAATAAAATGAAAACTGGCCTTGGGAAAGGGGGAATTTTTAGATATGTGGACTTATAATAAAATGTTAGAATACCCAATTAATATAAAATGCACAGATCCAAGACTTGCTAAAGTAATTATATCTCAATATGGTGGACCTGATGGTGAACTTGCAGCTTCTCTTCGTTATTTATCTCAAAGATTTGGTATGCCAGACCAAAAATCAAAAGCAGTATTAAATGATATAGGTACAGAAGAATGGGTACCATTATGTTGTCAATTTGTTAAATTACAACAAAGGAAAATTTTGTGTTAAATTAATAATAATGTTATCTATATATTCTTTTTGAGTAATAGTATCTTCTACTATACAATCATCATAAAATTTTATTTTTGTATTTTTTATTTTGTATTCTTCTATTAACATATAAATCGCCTCTTTAAAATTTATGAGAAAAACATAAAAAAATACTCAAGATAACTTGCAATATTAAACTATTTAAAATAGACAGAACTGGAATTACAAGACATATAAATAATATTTATAAAGATGAAGAATTAGAAGAAGATAGCACATGTGCAAAAATTGCACATATGCAAAAAGAAGAAAATAGAAAGGTTTTAAGAAATATTTCATAAATATAAAAGAGGTCAATCTGACCTCCTCTTTTTCCTATTAGTAAGACCTAAAATTATTCTTTTCCATATTATTGACTTTAAATATTAAATTTTATTAATTTTAGGATATATCTGTAATTCAAAATTTGTGGGATCTGCCTCTTTTTTTATAGTTTTTTCGTTTTTTAGATATGTAACTTTTGCAATCATACTCTTTAGTAGAAGATTTTTATCCTCAGCATTTTCTAATTTTTCATACAAATTCATTATATTTTCGAATCTTGGTATCATAGTTTTTTTCTCGTTTTGTATTTCATTATTTCTATTTAGGAGTTCAGTATATTCTTTTAGTTTATTTTCTAAACTTTCGATGTTTTTTTTAATTGATTTAGAACGATTAATAAATTCATCTTCGCTATAAATTCCATTTTCTAATAAGTCATATATTTTATTAAGTTTAGCATGCTCCTTTTCCAACTCTTTTTTAATTATAGCGACAGATTTTTTAATTAGCTCATTATTATTAGAATTTGAATTAATTTCATATTTATAATCTACTTTATAATTTTCAAGCCATATTTTTAAAGCTTCAATTATTTTATTTTCAACTATGTAAAGTTTAGAACTTATGTTATCACATGTAGGATTAGAACATATAAGAGATGCAGGTTTGTTAGCTTTATTATAAGGTCTTCTTTGCATTGGCTTACCACATTTTTTACAAAATATTAATCCTACTAATGGATTTTGAATTTGATAGCTACGTTTTACCTTTGGTGTATTTTGCTTTCTTTTTTCCTGTGCTAATTCCCAAGTTTTATTATCAATAATAGGTTCATGTAATCCATTATAAATTAAATAATTTTGATTACGAGGTCTAGAAACTATAATTTGTCCATTTTTCGTTTTCTTTTTTTGTTTTCGTCTATTCCAAACAATTTTACCAATATAGGTAGGGTTAGAAAGAATATCTCTAACCGAAGAAATAGACCATTCATAAGAAATTCTAGGTTTTAAGTTCATATCATTTAACAGTTTTACAACTGAATTTATAGTATTATTTTCAAAAATATATAATCTAAAAATTTCTTTGACAATAGGTGCTTCTATTTTGTTTATAGACAGGGAATAGCCTTTTGAATCTTTTAATTTGACTCTATCATAGCCAAAAGGAGCAATATTTCCAACAAATTTGCCTTCTTGAACTGAAATCTCACGACCTCTTTGCAGACGCCTATTGATTGTCTTATATTCTCTTCTAGACATAAATAATCCAAATTCAAAATATTCTTCATCAAACTCATTATCTGGGTCATAAGTTTTAACAGGTGTAATAATCTTTGTATGAGAATATTTAAAAGCTTTAGCAACTCTTCCTTGGTCAGCCGTATCACCACGAGCAAGCCTTTCTACTTCAACAACTAAAATACCAGTCCATTTTTCATTTTCAACATCTTTAAGGAGTTTTTGCATCTCTTTTCTTTCACTAATTGTTTCACCACTTACAACCTCTCTATAAATTTTTGAAATATGTAGATTTTTCTTTTCTGCTAAAGTAGTTAAAATCTTTTCATGCCTTGCTAAAGTTTCGCCTTCACCATATTTTTCGGCTTCAATATCTTCTCTTGACTTCCTTAAATATATTGCATATTCTTCTGTTACCATATAAATCGCCTCTCTAAAATTTATGAGAAAAACATAAAAAAATACTTGTTTTTACATTTCAAAAATGATAAAATACCTTTGTAATAGTTTTAGTTTCACCTTTGAAAAATAAATATTTTCGGAGGTGCAAACCTCCGAAGCAGTGATTGGAGGAACTTTTATGTTTAATTTCAAGTCTTATTTAAAAAGAACCATGCGGAATGAATTTAAAGCCAATTTTAAAAATCATCCTCTAGGAAGTCAGAATATATACAGACTTCACTATATTCTATATTATAGAACACAGGATGATACCGATGCTTTTAGAACTATTGACTATCCTTTTGACCCATTTGAGTTACCCAATGGTATGAGTCGAGAAGATGCTTTTAAAGTTTTATCCTATTTAACTAATGATATCGAGAGAAAGAAAAACTTAGAACCTTGTTCGTATCAAAGTGTATCTTCATTAAATGAAGTTTTAAACTTGCAACGGCTTGGATTTAAAAAAATAGGTAAAAATTGTGATGAAAAAGATATTATAGATTTGTTTACAATTTCTGGTAGAATATTACTATTTAAAGAGAGCCATTACTATTCAAGTTATTTTGAATGGTACTCTGAAAATGTCACTCTTACAGAGGTTAAAAATATCTATAAAAAAATCAATATCGAATTCTATGATTTAATACCTATAAATTAATTTCGTAATAATTCAAAATAAAAATGACTATAAAAAGAGAGTTACTATTTTAGGTAATCTCTTTTTATATTTTTAACGTTATATCTAATCACAATAATTCACATAAGATTTTTTGAAACATAAATAGGAAAAATTGACCTTTATTTTGCCCCTAAACTTGAAAAATTTAAAAAATTCTCAGATATAAATTTTTTTTCTAATATTTTGATTTTATATAAAATATATGCTATAATCGATACGACTTAAATATTAAAAATATTCAGAACTAAATAAAAAGTGTAAAAGGAGACAAAAATGAAAGAATGTATAAAAATAACAGACTTAAAAGATATGATACAAAAACAAGGAGAAATGTATGGAGAAAGACCTGCATATAAAATAAGAACAGGAGAAAACCAATATAGAATTATCACACATAAAGAAGTAGAAAATGAAGTAAATGCATTAGGAACAGCACTAATTTCTTTAGGCTTAAAAGGCAAAAGAATAGCAGTAATTGGAGAAAACAGATATGAATGGCAATTAGCATATCTTGCAATAGTTTGTGGAACAGGAATGGTTGTTCCTTTAGACAAATCATTACCAGAAAATGAGTTAAAAAGGTTAATAGAAAGATCAGAAATAGAAGCAATTATATATTCAGGAAAATATGAAGAAAAATTAAAAAAGATGGTATTAGAAGGAACAGGAAAACTAAAAACACTAATTTCAATGGATACAAAAACACATCACAATGGAATATACTCTGAATCAGAACTTGTGCAAGTAGGAACCATTCAAATACAAAATGGAAATAGAGAATTCTTAGACAGAAAAATCAATCCAGATGAAATGAATATAATGTTATTTACATCAGGCACTACTTCAGAATCTAAGGTAGTTGCATTATCACATAATAATATATGTTCAAATTTAATGGATTTAGCATCAGTTTTAAATATTGATGAAAATGACAAAATTTTATCATTTTTGCCATTACATCATGTTTTTGAATGCACAGTAGGTTTCTTATTTTCATTATATAGGGGATGTAGGACATCATTTTGTGATGGTATAAAATACATAATGCAAAATTTAAATGAATATGAAATAAGTTTTGCATGCTTTGTGCCAGCAATATTTGAAAGCATGTATAAAAACATAACAAAAAAATTGCAAAAAGAAGGAAAACTAGAACTTGTAAATGATTTAATAGAAAAATGTAAAGATATGACAATGGAAGAGAAAAAAGAAAAATTTAAAGAAATACATGACATTTTTGGTGGAAATATTAGATTATTTATTAGTGGGGCAGCAGCATTAGACAAAAAAGTTGAAGAATGGTTTAGAAATATTGGAATAAATTTATGTCAAGGATATGGGCTAACAGAAACATCTCCAGTAATAGCAGTAGAAAGAGAAGGAGTAGTAAGACCTGGTTCAATTGGAAAAGTACTTCCACATGTAGAAGCAAAAATTTTTGAGCCAGACAATGAAGGTATGGGAGAATTAATAGCCAAAGGTCCAAATATAATGCTTGGATACTATAACAATGTGGAAGCTACAAAGGAAGCAATAAAAAATGGGTGGTTTCATACAGGAGATTTAGCAATAATTGATAAAGAGGGATATATCTTTATAAAAGGAAGAAAAAAGAGTGTTATAGTTTTAAAAAATGGAAAAAATATATTTCCAGAAGAAATGGAAAACCTAGTAAATAGAATAGAAGGAGTTAAAGAGTCTTTTATATTTGGTAAGTCAAATAAAGAAGATAAAGATGACATAAAAATATATGCAAAAATAGTTTTTGATAGAAAAATAATAGAAATGGCTTATGGAGTAGAAAGTGACGAAGAAATACATGAAGTAATAAATAATAAAGTAAAAGAAATAAACAAAATAATGCCACCATATAAATCAATAAGAGGCATTGTTTTATCTGAAAACCCATTAATAAAGACTACAACTGGAAAAATAAAAAGACAAGAAGAAATGAAAACACTTTAATAATAGAAGAACATTGAACATATTATGCAAAAAATACAGAAAAATGTCAAGTTTTTGCACTATACATTCAAAAACTTAACAAAATATCATTATTGGCTATTAGAAAAATAATATATGAAAAATACAAAAAATATATTAAAGAAAAGCAATAAGAAAAGGTAAAAGTTCAATAAATAAATGACAACATTTTGGAACTAACGAATTAGCACACTTAGAAATGGTAGGAACAATAGTACACCAATTAACAAAAGATGCTACAATAGAAGAAATAGAAAAAGCAGGATTAGGGGCATATTATACAGATCATGGTGTAGATGTATATCCAGCATCTGCAGCAGGAGTACCATTTACAGCAGCATATGCTGCTGTATGGTTAATGAGAACTTGGAGAAGTTGATACACCTTTTTTTGTAGATAGTATAGAAAAAGCTAGAAAGTTAAAATTATAAAAAATTAAGATAATATAAAAAGTAAAAATTAACATGACAAATTACAATTTATATTTCACATAACTTTATGAGAATACTAAATTGTTGCTATACATAATATTTTGCAAAAACATTACAAAATCCTACAGTTTAAATAACAGTTTTAATATAGTATATTATTACTAGCAAATATTATAGGTTTAAGCAGAAGTCAAGAAAATTGGCTTCTGCTTTTTAACGCACGTAAAAAATAATATTTGCAATTTAGGTTTTATGAATAAACAAAAATTTTAACAATATTTATTTAAAGAGGTGTATATATTTGAAAAGTGAAAATTACAATATAAATATTGAATATAACGATAAGGATTTGAAAAATATTATGCTTGAGATATTTGAAGAATACTGTAACAAAAAGATTCTTGAAAAAGATTAGAATAGCCATTTAAATTTTACATTACTTTAGTTATAGTAATATAATGTGTGCAACTTAAATTATAGGATTTAAGTTGCATAAGTCATCTGTAACAAATTTTATTCAAACGGCTGACTTAAAATGGTTGTCTAAATTTTAAGAGAAGGAGGGTAAATTGCAAAACTTAGACAACATATATGAAAAACAATTCTATGTTGGATTATATAAAAGATTATCAAGAGATGATAATGATGGAAAAAAAGAAAGTGAAAGTATATCTAACCAAGATAAAATTTTAAGACAATATTTAGCAGAACTTTCAAAAAAAGAACCACAAAATAGATTTATTATTGTAAAAGACTATACTGATGACGGATATACAGGGACAAACTTCAATAGACCAGGTTTTATAGAAATGATTAATGATATAGAAAATGAAATGATTAATATGGTAGTTGTAAAAGACCTAACAAGACTCGGTCGTAAAACAAATGAAGTACTTAGATATTATCAAGAGTATTTTCCATCAAAAAAAGTTAGATTTATTACTGCAACAGAAGATACAATAGATACATATTACAAAGAAGATGATGATTTTATTCCATTTAAAGCTGTAATGAGTGAACAATATCCAAAAGAAACATCAAGAAAAATTAAAGCAGTAAAAATTGCAAAAGCAAAACAAGGGTTATTTCAGGGAAACACTGCTCCATATGGATATAAAAAAAGTCCTAATAACAAAAATAGGTTAATAGTTGATAGTGAAGTATCATCTATTATACAAGAAATATTTGAAAAGTATTCAAAAGGATATACTCGCACAGAAATAGTAAAAAGTTTAAATGAGAGAAAAATCATACCACCTAGAGAATATTTGAAAATAAAGGGAATACAAGCAAACTCAGAAGGTTGGAAGGAAATTACAATAACAAGAATGATTAGCAATCCTGTATATATTGGAACAATGGTAGGAGCAAAAACTGTAAAACCAAGCTTTAGAAGAAAAGAAAGAATTATAAA
>CANRPI010000052.1 GCA_947632475.1 uncultured Clostridia bacterium
CACAAAAATTAAAATATAAAGAGTCTGTAGTAAAATTTTCATATAAATATGGAGTAACAAAAGCAGCAATAAAATTTAAAGAATGTAGAAGAACAATATATAGATGGAGAGATAGATATGATGGAACATTAAAAAGTCTAGCAGACAAATCAAGAAGGCCTAAATATCATCCAAATCAACATACAGAGGAAGAAATTCAAATGATAAAGAATTTTAAAAATAACAATAAAGATACAGGGTTAGTAGTTTTATGGGTAAAGTTAAGAGAAGCAGGATATACAAGGACAGTACAAGGGTTATATCATGTATTACAAAGATTAGGAATATATAAGAAATGTCCAAGTAAGAAGAAAGAAAGTGAACCAATAGAATGGGTAACAGGAACATATCCAGGAGAGAAAGTACAAGTAGATGTAAAATATGTACCAAGGAAATGTTTAAGTATAGAATTACAAAAATTAGGAGAAAGATATTATCAATATACAGGGATAGATGAATATACAAGAATAAGGTATACATGGTTTACGAATGAACATAGCACATATATGTCAAGTGAATTTATAAAAAGGATGGTAAAATATTTCAAAACTCAGTATGATATAGAAGTAAAAACAGTACAAACAGATAATGGGTTTGAATTTACCAATAGACTAAGTTGGAATAGTTTTTTAAAGAATAAGAAAACGAAGTTTGAAAAGACATTAGAAGAATTAGGAATAGAATATAAAGTAATAAAACCACATACACCAAAACAAAATGGAAGAGTAGAAAGAAGTCATAGAAAAGATCAAGAAAGATTTTATTACAATAGAGTATTTTACAGTTTAGAAGATTTAAGAAATAGAGGAAAAGATTGGAGACAGGAATATAACAACTTTCCAATGAGACCATTAGGATGGTTGAGTCCCAAGGAATTCCTAAAAAAATATAAAAGTCAAGAAGAATCGGTTATAACAATATAGAGTGTTCAAACTATATATTTTTCAAAAAAGTGTGACATATGTTTGACTAACCTTCAAAAAAATATGCACGAAGTCTTTATAAATATTGAAAATATAGTTAAAATATGATAAAATGAAGTTTAATTAATTTAGAAAAATAAATATGAAATGAGGATGAAAATGGATAATTTAATATTTTTTGATAGATTTTATTTAGATAAAGAAAAAGATATAATTGTGAATTTATATCGTTCAGAAGAAGACGAATTAACTTATATTATAGAAACACCTAACCATGGAACTGGAAACTTAATTTCTAACTTGGCTAAATTATGCAATATGAAAACAATAAAAAATGAAAAAAATATGAAAATTATAAAAGGGAAGATTCCTGCAAGTATAAATGGAGATAATGAAGAAGTATATATACTAAGATTGGGAGGTATAAAAATTGCAAATATATATGCAAATGGAAAAATAGAAGTAAAAGTTACAATTCCTGCAATCTCTAAAACGTTAATGTCACAAACTAAAGATTATAAATTTGATATAAATAAAACAATTGTAAAATCATATATATTAAAAAAATGTAAATTTAGAACAGATTTGCATACACATATGAATGCAAATTTAAAACCCGATATATTAATTGCATTAGGGATTAAACATCAAATAAGATACCCACTATATTATATAAAAAAGCTTGAATTGAAACTGACAAAGGAACAAATGAAAAAAATAATGGAACAAAGAAAAGAAGTTGAAAAACAATTTCTAGATTCAGAACTAAAAGGAAAATATTTAACAAGAAAAATAGATGATAATACATTTATAAATTTTACAGAGTTTATTTTAGAGAACTTAGAAAATGCAGAATATAATTTATCAAAAATAAGGAAAAGCCTTTCAATGTTAAAGGATGGGCAGGCGGTATTTACAAATTTAGAAAAATTATACCTATATAGATATGTTTTTTGCAAAGGTATTTCTAGTAAAGAAAAAATAAAATTAACATATGAAAATATAGAAAAAATTCCAGATAGAGAAATAAAACAAACTGTGATAAGAATGAAAAAGGATATGTCTGATGAAAGATATAAAAACAATACATTATTTCAAGATAAATTATTATGGATTGCTAGAGAATACGCAAAGCAAGGAATATATTATACGGAAATTGCAGATACAACATTAGTTAAATTAGGGGAACCGGCAATAAAAATGTTAGAAGAGATACATGAAGTAATGCCATATATTGAAGAAGAAACTAAAGTATCTATAAGATTTTTAGCAGCAATTAGAAGAATACCTTTAACAATAATAAAAACAGATGAAATAAATAATAATTATTTAAGAGAAAATCTAGATGCATTAAAAGCTATAGCAAAAGACCCATATGTAGTTGGAAGTGATATTATTGGTGAAGAAATTAATGATATAACTGAATTAAGACCAGTAATTGAAGAAATTGTAAGATATGTAGTAAAAGAAGATAAAGGATTTACAATAAGAATACATGCAGGAGAAAATGATAGTTTAAGAGATAATTTGGAAAAATCTATAGAATGTATTAAAGAAAGCCTAAATGAAGGAGAAAATATGCCTAGAGTAAGAATAGGACATGGATTATATACAGCAGATTTAAACTCAGATGAAGGGAAAAAATTAATACAAATAATAAAAGAGGCAGGAGTGGTTTTAGAATTTCAATTAACATCTAATGTAAGATTAAATAATCTAAATTCATTAGATAAACACCCAATAAAAACATATTTAAAAAATAATATAAAATGTGTACAAGGAACAGATGGATGCGGATTTTATGGTGTTGATACTATAGATGAACAATTAGCACTTAATAATTTATTAGGATTAGGCACAGAAGAATTTAATAAAATGAGATATGTAGAAGATGAAATAATAAATCATAGTAAAAAATACTTTATAGAAAAAAGTAAAAAGTTTGAAAATTTTTTAAAAGGTAGAACAATAAAAGAAGCAATGGAAACACAAGAAAAAGAGAACATCACAAAAAGTTCAATTAAAAATATAAATATGAGAATTAATAGTAAATTAGATTCTGAAATAGAATTAAATAGTAAAATAGCCACTTTACCTACAAATAAAATACCAATAATTATTGCGGGAGGAAGTTTTAATTCAAAAGATAGAAAAACAAAAGTAATACTAGAAGGAGAACAATTTATAGAAAAATTAATAAAAAAAGTAGATCCAGATAAAGCATTTTTTGTAATAGGACATAGGGTAGAAGGATACGAAAAAACAATTGTAGAAATGGCAGAAAAAAATAATACTAATATAGAAATATATGCAATTATACCTAGGATGATATCTAAAAAAACAAAAGAAAAATTATTAACTAAAACAATTAATGGAATAAGAATATCAACCGAAAGTGAAGATATGGGGATATACAAAAGTTTTAATTATGAAATTTTTGAAAGAAGGAGTTCAATAGTAATAGCTTTTGATGGAAATTCTGCAGTAGCAAATTTAGTGCAAGAAGCTAAAAACGGAAAAGGAAAAGCAAAGATATATTTGAATGAAGATACACCAGCACTTCAAGATAAAGTAAAATCTTTATATGGATATGTAGAGTCTTTTAATACCAAAGATATGAAAAACATAAATAAGATTTTAATAGAAAATCCAGAGATAATTAAATGAAATGTAAAAGAATAGTCTTATTAAATACAATATTTCAATTGTACTTTAATAGGACTATTCTTTTTTCTTACGGATAGTTGAATTTTATTGAAAAATATTTTTAAAAAAGTGTTGACAAAATGTAATAAAAAATATATAATATTTCTATTGTAAAAGAGAAGGGTGATTAAAATTAAAAAACTTAAAATAGCGCAAAAAGTTTTTTAAAAATAATATAAAAGATAAGTTGATAAAAAAGAGAGTTTATCAACCTATCTTTTTATTGCCATTTTTCAATACGAAAAAATATTTTATAGAAGAGGAATTAATTATAAGAAAGTGTATCTAGTCTTACGGGAATAAAGGCAGGGCCCAATAGCTATTTAAATACCTTATAAATTAAGAAGGACTTCTATATAAATAAAATTTCAAACCTGCTAATTTAAAAAACAGGGGTGATTAGTTTGGTAAAGGATATCAAACACGAAAAATGCGTACGTAAGACGTTCGCAAAAACAGAAAATAGTATTGAAATGCCTAACCTTATTAAAGTACAAAAAGATTCTTATGATTGGTTTGTAAAAGAAGGTTTAGGAGAAGTATTAAGAGATATTTCACCAATAGTAGATTATTCAGGAAACTTAATACTAGAATTCTTCGATTATTATATGGAAGACACAACAAAATACTCAATTGAAGAAGCAAAAGAGAGAGACACAACATATGCAACAAGATTACATGTAAAAGTAAGATTAATTAACAAAGAAACAGGAGAAATTAAAGAGCAAGAAATCTATTTAGGAGATTTCCCATTAATGACAGATACAGGTACATTTATCATTAATGGAGCAGAAAGAGTTGTTGTTAGCCAATTAGTACGTTCACCAGGATGTTACTATGCTTTTACATATGACAAAACTGGAAAAAAATTATTTACATCAACAGTTATGCCAATACGTGGAGCATGGCTTGAATATGAAACAGATGCAAATGATGTATTTTATGCAAGAGTTGATAGAACTAGAAAAATACCAGTTACAATGCTTTTAAGAGCAATAGGAATTTTAACAGATGAACAAATGGTAGAGTTATTTGGAGAAGAACCAAAATTAATGGCAACTATTCAAAAAGATACTGTTAAATCACAAGATGAAGCACTTATTGAAATCTATAAAAAATTAAGACCAGGAGAATTACCAACTGCAGAGGCGGCAAGAAGTTTATTTAACGGACTATTATTCAATCCTAGAAGATATGACTTAGCAAAAGTTGGTAGACACAAATTCAATCAAAAATTATCATTAGCAACAAGAATAACAAATCAAGTAGCATTTAATGATATTATCAATTCTGAAACAGGTGAAGTATTTGTAGAAAAAGATACTGTTATTACAGCAGAAATAGCAAAACAAATTCAAAATTCAGGAATAAATATAGTAGATGTAAAAGTAGATGATAAAAAAGTAAGAATTATAGGAAATGGAACAGTAGATATTCATAGTGTTTTAGATATTGACTTTAAAGATTTTAAAATAAAAGAAAATGTTAATTATGAAATATTGAAAGATATTATAGAAAATACAGCAAAAAAAGATTTATTAAAAGTAATAAAAGAAAGAATAGAAGAATTAATTCCAAAACATATAACTAACGAAGATATTATTGCTTCTATTAACTATGTATTCAATTTAGATCATGGATTAGGAAAAGTAGATGATATTGACCATTTAGGAAACAGACGTGTTAGATGCGTTGGAGAGTTATTACAAAATCAATTTAGAATTGGTTTAACAAGATTAGAAAGAATTGTTCGTGAAAGAATGACAATTCAAGATTTAGATGTAGTAACACCACAAACATTAATTAATACAAAACCAATTACATCATCAATAAGAGAATTTTTTGGAAGCTCTCAATTATCACAATTTATGGATCAAACAAACCCATTATCAGAATTAACACATAAAAGAAGAATTTCTGCTTTAGGACCTGGTGGTTTATCAAGAGAAAGAGCTGGATTCGAAGTAAGAGACGTTCACTTTACTCATTACGGTAGATTATGTCCTATCGAATCACCAGAAGGACCAAATATTGGTCTTATTTCAGCAATTTCTTCATTTGCAATTATTAATGAATATGGATTTGTTGAAACACCATATAGAAAAGTAGATAAAAAAACACATAAATTAACTGATATTATTGAATATATGCCAGCAGATGTAGAAGAAAATTATGTTATTGCACAAGCATCAGAACCAGTTGATAAAAACGGTAAATTTATAAATAAAAAAATAAAAGTAAGAATTGCAGATGAAATTGCAGAAGTTACACCTGAAGAAGTAGATTACATAGATGTTTCACCACAACAATTAGTTTCAGTAGGTGCTGCAATGATACCATTCCTAGAACATGATGATGCTCACCGTGCATTAATGGGAGCAAACATGCAACGTCAAGCAGTTCCACTACTTACAACCGATTCACCAATGGTAGGAACAGGTATGGAATACAGAGCTGCAAAAGACTCAGGAATAATGGTATTGGCAGATGAAGATGGAACAATAGAAAAAGTAACAGCAGATGAAATAGTATTAAAAACAAAAAAAGGAGATTTAAGAACACATAAACTACTAAAATTCAAGAGAACAAATGGTGGTACTTGTATTAACCAAAGGCCAATTGTAGTAAAAGGTGAAAAAGTAAAAAAAGGTGATGTAATTGCTGATGGACCTTCTACAGATAAAGGAGAAATGGCTTTAGGTAAAAATGTGTTAATTGCATTTGCTACATGGGAAGGATATAATTACGAGGATGCGGTTTTAATTAGTGAAAGATTAGTAAAAGACGATGTATATACATCAATTCATATAGAAGAATATGATTGTGAATGTAGAGATACAAAATTAGGACCAGAAGAAATTACAAGAGACATACCAAATGTTGGAGAAGATAGCTTAAAAGACTTAGATGAAAACGGAATTATTAGAATAGGTGCTGAAGTTAGACCAGGAGATATTTTAGTTGGTAAAGTAACTCCAAAAGGAGAAACAGAATTAACAGCAGAAGAGAGATTATTAAGAGCAATATTTGGGGAAAAGGCAAGAGAAGTAAGAGATACATCTTTAAGAGTTCCACATGGAGAAGCAGGAACAATTGTAGATGTAAAAATATTTACAAGAGATAATTCAGATGAATTAGGACCTGGTGTTAACCAAATAATAAGATGTTATATAGCACAAAAAAGAAAGATATCTGTTGGAGATAAAATGTCTGGACGTCACGGAAATAAAGGTGTTGTTTCTAGAATTTTACCAGAAGAAGATATGCCATTCTTACCAGATGGTACACCAGTAGATGTTGTATTAAATCCACTAGGTGTTCCTTCACGTATGAACTTAGGTCAAGTGTTAGAAGTTCATTTAGGAGCTGCTACTAGAGAATTAGGATGGAAAATTGCTACACCAGTATTTGATGGAGCAACAGAAGAAGAAATACAAGAATTACTTAAAAAAGTAGGTCGTACACCAGATGGTAAAACTGATTTATATGATGGTAGAACAGGAGATAAATTTGATAAACCAGTTACGGTAGGTGTAATGTATATGTTAAAACTTCATCACTTAGTAGATGATAAAATACATGCTCGTTCAACAGGACCATATTCATTAGTAACACAACAACCTTTAGGAGGAAAAGCACAATTTGGTGGACAACGTTTTGGAGAGA
>CANRPI010000053.1 GCA_947632475.1 uncultured Clostridia bacterium
AAATTTTTATTTATTTTATCACAAAGAAGTTCTATCTGTTAAATTTATTGCGAAAAATTTTTATTCCTCAATGCTGAGTATATTTTTTATTTTTTCTGTCAAATTACTTTTTGTTTTATTTTGTTCTAAAAGATATGTCTCATGGCACAAATGTACTAGAAGAAATATCCTTATGGCACAGACTTGACATAGTTTTTTATTTTTTATATAATCCACTTTGTTAGAAAAATATGGAAGGAAGGATTACTAATGCACTTTACATATGAAAGAAAAATAAACTACTATGAAACAGACAAAATGGGAGTTGTCCACAATTCAAATTATATAAGATTTTTAGAAGAAGCAAGATGTGAAATGTTAAGCAAATTTAACATGCCTTATTCTGAATATGAAGAAAATAATATTATGATACCAGTTTTAGGAATTAATTGTTCTTTTAAACATCATGTTACATTCGATGACACTATTGTTATTGATACATTTATAAAAGAATTTAATGGTGTACGTTTAACTGTTGGATACACAATTACTGACAAAAAAAATGGAAATTTAGTTTTTACAGGCGAAACAAAGCACTGCTTTACAGACAATAATTTAAAACCTGTTAGACTTCAAAAAGTTGCTCCAAAATTTTATGATACATTTTTAATGCTATTAGAAAAATAAATTTTAGGCATACGTTTGTATGCCTATTTTACAATTAATTTATAAAAAATCTTTTTGCCTTTCTTTAATATAGCATATCCATCTGAAAAATCATTATCTGATAAAACATAATTTATATCTGTTATTTTCTCATCATTTAATGAAATTCCGCCTTGAGTAATTAAAGTTCTTGCTTGACCTTTTGATGGTGCTATATTAGTTAATACTATTGCATCTACTAAAGAAATATTAGATGTTTCAATTTCACAAGTTGGCATATTTTCTAAGCTTCCCTGACCATTGAATAATGCATTTGAAGCTTCTTTGGCTTTTTTTGCTTCTTCTTCTCCATGTATTAATTTTGTAATTTCATATGCTAATATTTTTTTAGCTTCATTTATTTGTTCATCTTTTAAAGATGCTAGTTTTTCAATTTCATCTAAGCTTAAGAATGTAAGCATTTTTAAAACTGTTGCTACACTTGCGTCTTCGACATTTCTCCAATATTGGTAAAATTCATATGGTGTTGTTTTTTCTGGAGATAACCATAAAGCTCCTTTTTCTGTTTTTCCCATCTTTTTTCCTTCTTTAGTTGTAAGAAGTTTAAAAGTTAATCCATAAGAATCATCTTTTCCTATTTTCCTAATTAGCTCTACTCCACCAATTATATTTGACCATTGGTCATTTCCACCAATTTGAAGTTTACATCCATATGTATTGTATAAATGCAAGAAATCATATGATTGCATTAACATATAACCTAGCTCAAAAAATGTTAATCCTGTTTCCATTCTGTTCTTGTAACATTCTGCTGCAAGCATTTTGTTTATTGAAAATAGACTTCCTATTTCACGCATAAAATTTACAAAATTTAAGTCTAATAGCCAATCTCCATTATTAACTATTATTGCTGCATTTTCACCTTCAAAACTTACAAATTTTTCTACTTGCTTTTTTATGCATTGAACATTATGTTCAATTTCCTCTCTAGTTAGCATTTTTCTCATATCAGTTTTTCCAGAAGGATCCCCTATTGTTGCAGTTCCTCCTCCTACTAGTATTATAGGTTTATGACCACACTTTTGCATGTGACTTGCTACCATTAATGATACAAAATGTCCTACATGTAAACTATCTGCAGTTGGATCTATGCCTATATAAAAAGGTACACTTTGTTTACTAAATAGCTCCTTCATTTCTTCTGGATGTGTCATTTGTTCAATGTACCCTCTTTGTTCTAATATTTCAAAAACATTCTCCATTTTGTTCATCCCTTCTTTTTTCGTATATTTTTTTATAATTATTAATAAATATTATTTATTTCTGCTATGTTATTATTATTTTCTATATTATTTTTATATTCTTGAAACTCTTCATATTCTAAATATCTGTTTAAATTTCTAATTGTAATTCCTGTTTTACCTGATATTGTCTCTAAATTTGAAAAACCATTTTCTTCTATATAATTTCTAAAATTTGATTTATCATTTGCATCTTTTGCAATGCATTTTGGGCATACATCTCCTTGTGATATATAAAAACTTCCACATCTACTACATTTGTTAAATTCCATTTTTATTCCTCCATTTCATAAGGTTATTATTTCCATATTTTTAATTTTTAACCTCTTTTTTCTTCTTTTGACATTTTTCTTTCTAATTCTTAATTATTCTAACACATTTATAAAAAAATTTAAAGCTTTTTTGTTAATTTTTTTGTGCCGCGTGGACATTTCTTTTTAGCGTACTTGTGCCTCCAAAACCTTTTATTCTTTAGTACATATATAATTAATTTTGAATGAACTGCGTAAGCGACCAAACGAAGCGCAAGCGAAGTGCGATTGGAGCAACTTTCATATCCAATTAAATTCTGAAAGTTGCGACACCAAAGTTCATGAAAAAATTCATTATATATGTACTAAAAACAAATGTGTCTAATGGCACAAGTATGCCAAAAAGAAATGTCCATGTGGCACACTATCTGCTTTTTTCTACTATTTCTACAATGTCTGCAATATATTCTCCTATTACTGGTATATTTAGTGTAACTATTTTTTGTAAAAGAATAACCAATATAGCAGTAATTATTGTCACACCTATACCAATTCCAACTCCTCTAAAAATACCAGCCACCAGATTTCTCAAAATAATCTCTTTTTTATTACCTAACAAATATGACAATTCTACTATATTTGATTTCTTTAAAGTCAAATCCAATGCTTTTATTGCCTCTTCTAAAACCTTTATTTTTTTATTTCCAATCCACATATAAAAAACTCCACTTCAACGAGTGGACCATTAAGCAAAATATTTTTATATACTTTGTCAACAGTCTAAAAAAAATCCACTCTTTTATTTAGAGTGGATTTTTTTATTATTTTTTATTCATTTTCTTTCGTGTTTTCTATATCCTCTAGCTGGTCCTCAACTTCATCTTTTATTTCTTCTTGTTCTTGGTCCTCTTCCTTTTTTAGTTTCTCTAGAGATGTTATTAATTCTTGTAATTTTTTTATGTCACTACCCATCATTTCCCAATCGCTATTATTGCTAGAATCCTTTAGGTTATTGTTTGCTTTTATTATTGATTCTATTAAACCTTCTATATCGTCATTATTTTCTACTTCTATATCTACTGCATTTCTTGAAAGTAAGTTTTGTAATGCATTGTTCAAGTCATCTCCTATTGCGACCTTGTTTCCTGATGCTACTATTACTTTCTTTAAAATTGGTATTTCTGACTCATTTAACATTGTTTGATATATTGGTTCTACATAAATCATTGTGTTTTCTATTGGAACTACCAACATTTTTTTGCTAGTTCTTGTGCCAGTTGTGTTTAGAGATTCTAGTTCACTTGATATTTGTTCATCTGATTCTATTTGCATATCTAGTTGCATTGGTCCAACTATGTTACTGTCTGATGAAAATTTGTATAATTTTAGTTCATTTCTTTCGCCATCAGTTGTTCCTACTAAATATGCTAATATGTTTTGTTTTTCATTTGGAGTATATAGTTGTACTAGCCCAAATTGTTTTCCTTTAGATGTTTTTAGCATTGTATAATATGGTTTTATATATGTTCCAGTTGATTTTGTGTTTCTTACATTATTGTATTTTGCAATGTCCCATAAGTCATCTGCTCTATATAATACGTCTGTTTTTACATTATGATATGTTTTTAATATTTCTGCTTGCACATTGTATAAAAATTCTGGATATGTAAAGTGACTTGATATATCTTCTGGAATTTCTTCGTTTAAGTCCATAAATAAATTTTTATATATGTTTCTATATGCCATTGCAATTGGATCTGTTCTGTCTGTAATATAATATGATATTGTTCCATCATAACTGTCTACTAGGACTTTTACTGAGTTTCTAATGTAGTTTATGTTTTCTCTTATTGAGTCATGTTCTATTGAGGTATATTGAGAAAATGGATATTTATTAGATACTGTATATGCGTCTAATACCCATATTATCTTGCCATTTTCATCTATTACTGTATATGGCTTTTCATCATAAATTAAATATGGTAGTGCTTTTTTTGCTCTTGATATTATGTTTCTGTTTATTAATATTTTGCTTTCTTCAGTTATTTCTCCTGAAAATGCTAAATTTATGTCTCCTTCTGAAATTCCTAAAATTAGTCTATCCCAAAATCCTAGTTTTAGACCTGCTTGTCCGTCATAACTTGATGTGTAATCTTTTCCTTCTTCGTCTGTATAATCATATTCTTGTTTATTTTTTACATTTGTTGCAATTATGTTATCTTCTGATAATCCAAAATATGTTCTAGGTTCTGATATTTCTATTTGTTCATCTTCTCTAGATACTTCTTTTTGTATGTATTCTATGTTTCCTGTTTCTGTGCTTTGAGTTGCTGAAACTATTATTTCTCCCATTCCATGTGTATATTCATATGTTTTGTTATTATATGTTCTTCCTGAGTTTTTTATTTCTCTGTTTGATATATAAACTAATTTTTCTTCTCCATTTATTTCATATTTTGCTAAATTTGCACTTCTATATGAGTAATATCCAGTTGCTGTTTGGCTATCTTGCAAAGTTGTTAAAACTGATTCTTGAGTTATTATTGGAATGTTTTCTATTACATTTGCATTTTTTTCTACTTCTTCATTTGTTATTGTTCCTGTATTTTCAAGGTTTTCTTCTTCTATATTGATGTTATATGCATTTTTTGTACTTTTTATATTTTCACTTATATAATATTTTTCTTTATCTAATTCGTTTGAATTTATAACTATTAAGTCAAATGCTACCATTACTACAAATAATATAACTAAATATCCAGGAATTATTGCTAAATTTTTTAATGTTTTTCCTGTATTTCCTTTTTTAAAGTATCTTATAGCTCTATAACTAAATATTACTATTACAAAAGTGAATATTACATATCCCCATAATTTTATTGTAGATTCTGTTAAACCACTTCCTACTAAATCTAAGTTTTCATTTACAGATAGTAATTTTCCAAATAGCATGTTTGGAATGTTTAATAATGTAAGTAGCGCAATTCCTATAACAATTGACATTATATTTCTTAGCAATTTTTTCATAAATAGGCTTTCTTTTAGCATTTTTGCATCTATTCCATCAAAATATCTATTGAAAACTATTACATAATATAAAGACATATATAATGAAAGTGATACATATAACACTATAATATATAAAAATAAAGTTTCTAATACAGGTTTTATAAAAAAGTAATATGATATGTCAAAACCAAATATAGCATCTTGCTTTCCAAATGATGTAGCATTTATTGATAGCATTATTTTTTGCATGAAGGTTGATGATATTATTATACTTGCTATTGCTGATATTATTAGAGCTAATGATTTGTTTAATAGTTTTGGCATTTGCTTTTTTTCTTTTTCAAAAAATGGTTTTAACCCTTTTTTTATACCTAAATTTGTCATATATATTATAAAATATAAAAATATAAAGTTAATTGCCATAATTGAATATTTGTATTTTAGATTTGTATAAAATATGTCTATATATTTTTCTCCAAGCTCCAAATATTCTAAATAACTTGCTCTTAAATTAACATAACTTATGCTTAAAAATATTGCTAAAAATACTATTACTAATATCATTCTAGCTCTACTACTTGCTTTATTTTTATTTGCTTGTGAAGTTTTTACATTTTGCTCTTTTAATAAAGTATTATTTTCTTCCATCAACTTCCTCCTCTATATTTCTTTATTTACCTATTTTGATATTTTTTACAAGCTTTACTTATATTATAGCTTTTACAAAGTCTTCACTATTAAATATTTCCATATCATCTATTTGCTCTCCTACGCCTATAAATTTGACTGGAATCTTGTTTTCTTCGACAATTCCTATTACAACTCCACCTTTTGCGGTTCCATCTAGTTTGGTAAGTACTAAACCTGTTATATCAGCTTCTTCCTTAAATGCTTTTACTTGAGATATTGCATTTTGACCAGTTGTACCGGTCTATTACAAGTAATACTTCTTTGTCCGCTTCTGGCATTTCTTTGTTTATTACTTTTTGAATTTTGTTTAATTCATCCATTAAATACTTTTTATTATGTAATCTTCCTGCTGTATCTACAATTAAAACATCTGCATTGTCCTCTTTTGTTATTCTCATTGCATCATATACAACTGATGCTGGGTCCACTCCTTCTTCTCTTTTTACTATTTTAGCTCCTGCTCTATTTGCCCAAATTTCTAGTTGTTCTACTGCTGCAGCCCTAAATGTGTCTGCAGCTGCTACTACTATTTTTTTGCCATCTTTTGCTAGCCTGTTTGCAATTTTTCCTATTGAAGTTGTTTTACCAACTCCATTTACTCCTATAACTAGTATTACAGATGGTTTTGTGTCTAATTTTAATCCTATGTCAGATACATCTAAAATACTTTTCATTTCTTCTCTTAATGCTTTTTTTACGTCTTCCTCATCTTGTATTTTTTCTTTTTTCATTCTATTTCTTAAGTTTTTTATTATTTTTACTGATGTATCCATTCCTACATCTGACATTATTAATATTTCTTCTAGTTCATCTAAAAATTCTTCATCAACTTTTCTAAAATTTTTAAATACATTATTTATTTTTTCATCAAAAGCTGATTTTGTTTTGTTCATTCCTGATTTTAGTTTGTCAAAAAAACCCATTTTAAAATTCATTCCTTGTATAATATATTTAGGTTTTTAATAAAGGTTTTACCTATAAACCTATTGCCACTATAAGTATAATTT
>CANRPI010000054.1 GCA_947632475.1 uncultured Clostridia bacterium
CATAATCATTTATTTTATGCTATATTTAATTTGTCTTAACTTTTAATTAAGTATTGTACTTAATTAAATTTTTTTATTTTATTTTTCACTATATACTTCCCAATATCCATTTTTATCTGCCCCAATTCTTCTTAACATTCCTTTATTTCTTAACTTACTAATATTTCTTTTTATTGTTGATTCATTTACTTTTAGTTCTTTTGATAATTCTATTTGTGTAATTTTATTATTTTGTAAATATGTAAATTCTTATAAATTAACTTTTTAATTTAAATTTTTAAATCCTCTACATTTATTTTTATGCAATTATAAATTGGTGCATATTTATTTTTATTTTTAATGTAAAATATCTTTCAAAGGAGGTTGCAAGTTTAAAATTTTCTAAACTTGCTTTGCCCTAGAAAGGATGAGATATAAAATGAACAAATTAAAAATACCAGAAAATCATAGTGGAATTAGTAAAACCCTTAGATTACCAGAAAATATAGTAAATGACGTTCAAAACTTAGCTAATCTTAAGAATTTATCTTTTAATAGAGTTGTTATTTCTCTATTAGACTTTGGACTAAATAATTTAGATGAAAAAGATAAAGAAAAGTTAGATAAAATGCAAAAATAATTTTATTATAAATTCTTTTTTATTATATTTACAATATTATACAATTTTTGAAGTGAACCCAAAATGTTATATTTTAGCAAATAGGATTCACTTAATTTTTTACTTTTTATATTGAAATACTAACTATTATATCATTATCTAAGTATAATTTTATTTCTTTTTCATTATTTTCTATTTTATAAATTTGATTTAAATTTATTTTTAAGTAATTATCGCTTTTTTCATCTGTTATATTTAAAACATCATATGTTATAGAATAGTTTAATTTACTAATTAAATATTTTGCTTCTAAAAAACCATGTTGCACTATTACTACACCTTTGCCTATGAATTTTTTTAAATCGCTTTGTATATCTTCTATCATCTCATTTTCCCCCACTTTTCACTTTCTATTATTTTGTGTTTTTATTGTTTTATTATACTATATTTTACATTTTTTCTATATCAAAATTTAATATTTACAATATTTTTCATTATTTTAAATCTGTTTCTGCTATTATTTTTGCTATATCATATATTAATCTTTGTTTTTCTTCATCACATTTTACTAAAATGTCATATAATTCTTTATTTAAATAGTTTTTTTCTTTACATGATACTCCTTGTATTAAATATGTAACTGGTACATCTAGCATTGTTGCTATATCGAATATTCTTTTTAGGTTTATTTCTGATGAGCCTCTTTCTACTCTACTTAAATAAGCAATTGATACATCTAACTGCTCTGCTAATTTTTCTTGTGAGATTTTTTTTTCTTTTCTTATTTGTTTTATCCTATCTCCTATTAATTTAAAATCTACTTTCATTATATCTACCTCCTGTTATAAGTAAATATAATATTATATGTTTAATTTGTCAATTTTAAATTTTACTCTATATATAAAGTTTTATTATATAATTCTCTTTTTTTCTTTAAATATTTGTTTTTTTCTAACTATTCTGTTTATTTTTAATCAATAGTTTATTTGCGGGCTTTTTGCTGAAAAAAATTTTTTCTTAGAAACACAATATTTTATGTATTTTCTCAAAAATAATTAGTTGTCAAAATGAAATAAACATATAAAATATTATTGGAGGTGTATCGTATGCAAAACGCTAACATTAATGAAATAACTTTTGAACAAGTTTCATCAGACTGGCTATTATTTAAAAAGAATAAAATAAAAGAATCAACTTATTTAAATTATAAATTTATAATTCAGACTAGGTTTTTAAGAGTACTTGGTAATAAAACTTTGGAGCAATTACTGAAATATAATTTTAATGATTTTATACAAAATTTAAATAAGAATTTGTCAAATAAGACTGTGAAAGACAATGTTTCAATTTTAAAGAGTATTTTAAGATATGCAGAGGCTAAATATGATATTAATTTCAAATTAAATTTAGTTTCTTCCCCATCTCTTGAGAAAAAGGATATTGAGATATTTTCTGAAAAAGATAGAAAAAAATTAGAAAAACGCTGTTTAAAATCTGATGATATTAAGCATTTAGGAATTTTAATTAGTTTATATACTGGTTTAAGAATTGGCGAAATTTGCGCTTTAAAATGGAAGGATATTGATTTTGAAAATAGAATATTGTCAATAACTCATACTCTTCAAAGAGTATATGTTGGAAGGAAAAATACAAAAATAATCTATACAACACCTAAAACACATAAATCTATAAGAAAAATTCCTTTAGCAAAACTGCTTTATGACAAATTGAAAGAGGTTTCAAAAAATTATTCTGAAAATGATTTTATTTTAACTGGTCGAGAAGATACTTGGGTTGAACCATTAGGATATAGATATACATATATCTTGATGCTTAAAAAGTGTAAAATAAGGTACAAGAATTATCATGTATTAAGACATACTTTTGCAACTAGGTGTATAAAAGTTGGCATGGATACTAAATCTTTAAGCGAAATTTTAGGACATGCTAGTGTAGATATTACTTTAAATATTTATGTGCATTCTTCTATGGAAACAAAGCAAAGATATATTAATAAATTATAATTGTTTTTACCTTTTTAGAATATTATCACATATTTTATAAATAGACATAAAATATATTAATCTGTGCTACCAAGGGTATTTCAGATAGTATTGTTTTACAGGAGGTGTTATATGAAAAAAAAGGTATTAACTTGTCTTATACTAGTAGTAGCTGTAGCTTTAATTGTGGGAATATTACTAATTGAAAGACAAAATTCAAACACTGAAGATAAATCTTCTAAAATAATAAAGGTAAACGAGGTAACAAGGTCTGTATTTTATGCTCCACAGTATGTTGCAATAAATCAAGGTTTTTTCAAGGATAATGGATTAGAAATTGAATTAACTACTGGTGAGCGGTGCTGATGCAGTTATGACTGCTGTTTTATCAAATCAATGTGATATTGGTTTTGCAGGACCTGAAGCATCAATATACGTTTATAATGAAGGAAAAGAGGATTACTGCCAAGTTTTTGCTCAAATGACTAAAAGAGATGGTTCGTTTTTAGTGGCTAAAAATAGTACATCAAATTTTAATTGGCAAGATTTAAAAGGAACTACCGTTATTCCTGGAAGAAAAGGTGGTGTACCTTACATGACATTAGAATATGTGTTAAAACAAAATGGTATTATACCTAATGTAGATGTTACTTTAGATGATAGTATTAAATTTGACCTTATGGCTGGAGCTTTTACCAGTGGTGATGCTGACTATGTGACTTTATTTGAACCAACTGCCTCTTTGATACAGCAAGAGAAAAAAGGTTATATAGTTCAATCTGTAGGAAAAGCGTCAGGCGAAATTCCATATACTGCTTATTTTGCCAAAAAAAGTTACATTGAAAATAACAAAGACATAATTCAAGGATTTACAAATGCCATATATGCCGGAGAGCAATGGGTTAATGAGCATTCTAGTGAAGATATAGCAAAATCTATTGAAGAATTCTTTCCTGGTACAGAATTAGATTTACTTTCAACTGCTATTCAAAGCTATAAGGATATAGATGCTTGGAATACTTCTCCTATCTTAAAAGAAGAAGCTTTTAATAAGCTACAAGAAGTCATGTCTACTGCTGGTGAGTTAGAAAAAAATGCTCCATATGATAAAATTGTAAATAATAGTTTCGCTATTGAAGCAAGTAAATAAGAAATAAATGACTACATGGCTAATTTTAAAGGTTAATAATTGCATAGAGACTTAAATAAAAAAATATAGATAGTCATTATCTGACTAAATTTGTTTCAGATTGACTGTCTATATTTATTTATATATATTTTTTTGTATATGTGTGTGTTTTATTTTTGTGTGTATGGAAGAATTGCAATGTGTCTTGCTCTTTTTATTGCTATTGTGATGTCTCTTTGATGTTTTGCACATGCTCCTGTTGTTCTTCTTGGTAATATTTTTCCTTTGTCATTAATGAATTTTCTTAGTTGTTCTGGATTTTTGTAATCTAATTCAAAGTTTTTGTCACTGCATAATATACATACTTTTTTTCTTTGTTTTCTGAATCTTGGATTGTAGTCCTCATCATAGTTTTTGTTGTTTCTTTTATTTTGTTTTTTGTCTGCCATTTTCTATTTTCCCCCTCTCGACTTTTAGAATGGTAGGTCATCATTTGAAGATACTTCAAAGTCTGCTCCCATGCTTCCTGGAGCTGTGTTTCCAAATGTGTTTTCAAATGCACTGCTTCCTGCTTCTCCATCTCTTTTGCTGTCTGCAAAGTATGCTTCTTCTGCTACTACTTCTGTTATGTAGTGCTTTGTTCCTTGGTCATCATCCCAAGTTCTTGTTTGTAATCTTCCAATGACTCCTACTTGTTGACCTTTCTTAAAGTATTTGCTACAAAATTCTCCTGTTTTTGCCCAAGCTACTATGTTAAAAAAGTCGGCTTGTCTTTCTTCTCCTTGTCTTGCAAATCTTCTGTTTACTGCTAAACTAAATGATGCTACTAATGTATTGTTTGTTTGTGTGTATCTTACTTCTGGGTCTCTTGTTAGTCTTCCCATTAATATTACTTTGTTCATTTTTTATCACCTTTCTTTACTTTAAATAAAGGCCCCTATTTTTCTTTATTTAATTTTTATTTTTTTATAACGATGAATTTTATTATGTCATCTGTTATTCTGTAAACTCTTTCAAGTTCTGCTATTGATTCTGGTTTTGCTTCGAAGTCATATACTATGTATGTTCCTTCTGTGAATTTTTTAATTTCATAAGCTAGTTTCTTTTTTCCTCTGTTGTCTACTGTTTCTACTTTTCCATTTTCATTTATTAATCCTGTAAATTTTTCTTCTAAGGCTTTTACTCCTGCCTCATCTAAATTTGGATTAACAATGATAACACTTTCGTATTTATTCATTATTTTCACCTCCCTTTGGATTTACAACCTACATTTTTGTAAGTAGAGATTTGCTTTTTTGTAAATTATTTACACTTCCTTTTAAGCATAGCTATTTTATCACATTTTTTAGCAGTTTGCAAGTATTTTTTTATTTTTCTCTTTCTTTATTTTGTATTTTGGTATATAATTAACTTATGATTTGAAAATAATTAAATTTTCATAATTATGTATGTCAAGTTAGAAAGGAATGATTTTTAATATGAAAATTGTTAGAAAAATACTTCTAATTTTGATAATTTTGCTTATCTTAGCAGCTACTTTTGTGTTTTTAATTGGATATGGTTATTATTCTAATACTCTTCATGAAAAGTCTTTAACAGAAAGAATAGAAGCATACACCACAATGGACAATTATGTATCTTATGAAAATTTATCAAAAGACTATATAAATGCTGTTGTAGCAGTTGAAGATCATCGTTATTATGACCATGGCCCTGTTGATTTTATTGGAATTGCAAGGGCAATGTATACTAATATTAGAGACGGGGAATTTGACGAAGGTGGAAGCACTATAACTCAGCAAGTTTCTAAGAATATAATTTTTAATCAAGATAAAACTTTAATAAGAAAATTGGGTGAATTGTTTGGAGCTTATGATTTAGAGAAAAATTATTCTAAGAATGAAATTTTAGCACTATATGTAAATTCTTCATATTTTGGTGATGGTTATAATGGAATTTATGATGCAAGTATGGGATATTATAACAAAGAACCTAAAGATTTGTCTTTAGATGAAGCAAGTATGCTTGCAGGTGTTCCTAATGCCCCTTCTGTTTATGCTCCAACTGTAAATATGGATTTGGCTAAAAAAAGACAAGCTCACGTTTTAAAAGCTATGGTTAAATATGGTTATATAACTGATGAACAAGCTAGAGCAATAAATTCTTATTAGGAATATTATTTAACTCAATAGAGCAATAAATTCTTATCAGGAATATTATTAACTTAATATAGCAATAAATTATTATTAGTAGTATTATTAAACTTAAGTAATATAAAAAAAAGAGTATAATAGATTTGTGTATCTAAATTTGAACTTAAGAATTATTATTCAATAAAATGAGGGATGTTCATGGGCAAAAGCTTTAGCTTTTGAGCCTGAATGAAAGAGGCTCATTTTATTGAATTAGAATTCTTGTGAAAATTTAGCTTATACAAAGCTATTATACTCTTATTTTATATTACTTAAGTCAATTAGCATATACTACATAATTATCTCTACTTGATAAATATTTGTATCACCATCTAATTTTATAAAGTTATCAACTTCATTTCCATTTAGTATAACTTTACTTACACCAGTATTTTTACCTTCTGGATTTTTAACTTTTATATTATACACACTATTTTTCCATTTATATTGAATCTGATATTCTGTCCATTCCTTTGGTATACATGGCTCAAATTTTAAATATCCATTTTGTACCTTTAAACCTAAAATATATTCAATTCCAGCTTTATAATACCAACTAGATGAACCTGTGTACCATGTCCAACCGCCTCTACCAACTAAGTTTCCTGCTCCATATATATCTGCTGCAATTACATATGGTTCTACCTTATACTTGTTTGCAGCTTCTTTTGTTCTAGCATGTTCTATTGGATTTATCATTTTATAAAAATCTAAAGCTTTATCGCCAAATCCCAATATTGCAAGTGCAATTATTACCCATATGCTACTATGTGTGTATTGCAGTTGTGGACATTTTCTAACTATCATATATCTCTCTTCTATGTCCTATTTCTAAAACTAAAACC
>CANRPI010000055.1 GCA_947632475.1 uncultured Clostridia bacterium
ATCTTACAATAGTTGTTAATGTAGAACTAAATTATTTTTATTTTTTATTAAATAGATTTTACTTTTTTAATTAACGTAAAAATAAAATTTATAATTTAGTTGAAAAAACTATTGAAATAAAATAAAATAAATAGTAAACTATAAGAAAAAGATTACAAAAAAATGTAATTAGGAGGATGCGGAAGATGAAAAATATTATGAAAAAGAATAAAGGGATAACGCTAATTACAGTTAGTATAGCAGTAATTATACTTCTAACAATAACAGGAACAACCATATACAATTTTAAACAAAACTTTGGAATGGAAAAAGTAAGAGGAATGCAAAGTGACGTATCAACTTTAAGAGACAAAGTAGCAAGTTATTATGCTCAATATGGTGCAATTCCAATTATTGCAGACAAACCATACAACTTTTATGCAAATGTAGTAAGTAAAGCAGTAGATACAGGAAAATTTTATGTAATAGATTTATCATCATTAGAAAATTTAACTTTAATATATGGACAAGATTATGAAGAAATAAAAAAACTTCCAAGTGGTTCAAATGTAAATGAATACAAAGACGTATATTTAATAAATGAAACAAGTCATAATATATTTTATGCTGGAGGAATCAAACATGGAGGAAAAACATTTTACACAGACTACACAGAACAAGATGTTGACGTAGCACCTGTAAATTTAAAAGTAGTAGACAATATTAGTATACCATCAAATTATACATATATAGGTGGAAACAAAAAAACTGGAATAGTAATACAAAATGACACAAACGCAAAAAAATACACATGGAAAGTTGTAGAAGAACCAATATCTGAATTACCAGGAGGAATTGTATTAGGAAATAATGAAAAAGAAAAAGTCATTGAAAGTATCAATATATATGATGGTTATTACTTAGCATCTGACGGAAATATAGAATGTTTACCAACAGAAAACTTATGGTCTGAAAAATATCAAACAAGTGGAATATACAAAGATAAAAATGGAGAAACAGCATATATACCAGCAAACTTTTATGTAAGTTTAGTACCTACAAAAGATACTATTGCTGAAGGTTTAGTTGCAAGAGACACAAATTATAACGAGTGGGTTTGGATACCTGTTCCAAAAACAATGCAAGTATATAAAAATGCAGGATTACAAATAACTGCAAAAGATGGAAAATTCACAGAAGAACAATATAAATTAATAGAATCAGATTTAATGGAATACACAAAAGAATACAGAAAAGAAGAATATGTAGACCAATGGTATGCATATAGCCAAGATAATAAAACAATAATCACAGAAACTAATGCAAATGATACAGAGAAGAACCTAGAAAACGGATGTGGGCTAAATTTAGAAAATTACAAAAACTATAAAAATAAAATGTTACAAAGCATATATGAAAATGGAGGTTTTTGGATAAGCAGATATGAAATAGGTTCAACTATAACTGTAAGCAAAGATGACAATGGGGCAAGAATACCTGTAAGTCAAGAAAAATCATATGTATATAATTACGTTACATGTCAAAAAGCTCAAGAATTATCAGAAACAATGACAGCAGATCCAAATATGACATCAAGTTTATTATTTGGAATGCAATGGGATTTGGTTTGTAAATTTGTAGAAAGCAATTCAAATACAAAAGATACAGATCAAAATAAAGTATTAAATATTTATAACTTAGCAGGAAATGTATCTGAATGGACATTAACTTTAGGTTCTGTATATAGAGGAGAAAACGGTAAAAATAATGATATTTCTAGCTTGCGGAGTTATTACTGATGAAAACAATAAACAAAATTATAGTAGTGAAACAATTGGTTTTCGAGTGACTATATATTAATGTATGGGGACGTTTTTTACTGACACAAATGTGCCAGTAAGAAACGTCCTTATTAAAAAGTTAATAAAAAGAAAGGAAGGGTGATGTTAAAAATGAAAGAATTTAACAAAAAAATTGTACTAGAAGACGGAGAAGAATATTATGGATATGGATTTGGAGCAGAAAAAGAAGCAATATGTGAAATTGTATTCAATACGTCAATGGTAGGCTATCAAGAAATAGTTTCAGACCCATCATATACATATCAAATGGTAGTAATGACATATCCATTAATTCGGAAACTATGGAATAACAGATGATGACTACGAAACAAAACAGCCAACAATAGGAGGAATGGTAGTAAGAGAATATAATGACCATCCTAGTAATTTTAGATACACAAAAACACTATCAGAATATTTAGAAGAAAATAATATACCAGCAATAGCAGGAGTAGACACAAGAAAGCTAACAAGAAGCATACGTGAAAAAGGAAGTAGAAAGGCAATAATAACTGATATAAAAACAAGTAACAAACAAGCACTAAAAAAACTAGAAGAATATAAAATACCAAATGATGCAGTATCAAAAGTAAGTTGTAAAAAAAGGTGGTATTCAAGAACAGCAAATCCAGATTTTAATATAGTTGCAATAGATTGTGGAATAAAATTAAATATAGTAAGAAGTCTAAATAAAAAAGGATGTAATGTAACAATAGTGCCATATAATACAAGTGCTGAAGAAATAGTAAACTTAAAGCCAGATGGAATTTTCATATCAAATGGGCCAGGAAATCCAGAAGATGTAAAAGAGGTTATAAAATTAGTAAAAGAATTAAAAGGAAAATATCCTATTTTTGGAATATGTCTAGGACATCAAATAATAAGTTTAGCATATGGTGCAAAGACATATAAATTAAAGTTTGGGCATAGAGGAGGAAACCATCCTGTAAGAAATTTGTTAACAGATAAAATAGAAATAACCAGCCAAAATCATAGTTATGCAGTAGATGAAAAATCATTAAAAAAGACAGATTTAACAATAACACATAAAAATATTTTAGATGACACAATAGAAGGAGTGGAATGTAAGAAAGATAGAATATTTAGTGTGCAATATCATCCAGAAAGTGCGCCAGGTCCACAAGATAGTGACTATTTATTTGATAAATTTATAGAAATTATAAAAAAGGAGAAATAAAATGCCAAAAAGAAAAGATATAAAAACCGTATTAGTAATTGGTTCAGGACCAATAGTAATTGGACAAGCAGCAGAATTTGATTATGCAGGAACACAAGCATGTTTAGCACTAAAAGAGGAAGGTTATAAAGTAATATTAGTAAATTCAAATCCAGCAACTATAATGACAGATACATCAATTGCAGATAAAGTATATATGGAACCATTAACAATTGAATATGTAGCTAAAATAATTAGATATGAAAGACCAGATGCTATTCTTCCAGGAATAGGAGGTCAAACAGGTTTAAATATTGCTATGCAGTTGTATAAAAAAGGAGTATTACAAGAATGTCAAGTAGAATTACTTGGAACTAGCAGTGAGAGTATAGAAAAGGCAGAAGACAGGGAAAAATTTAAACAACTATGTGAAGAAATAGGTGAACCAGTATTAGAATCTATTATAGCCACTTCAATAGAAGAAGGAATTGAAGCTGCAAATAAAATAGGATATCCAGTTGTTTTAAGACCTGCTTTTACTTTAGGAGGAACAGGTGGAGGATTTGCAGATAATGAAGAAGAATTGAAAGAAATAATAAAAAATGCCATAAAACTTTCACCAGTAGGTCAGGTTTTAGTTGAAAAAAGTATTAAAGGTTACAAAGAAATAGAATATGAGGTAATAAGAGATAAAAATGATACAGCAATAACTGTATGTAATATGGAAAATTTGGACCCTGTAGGAATTCACACAGGAGATTCAATAGTTGTAGCACCAAGCCAAACATTAACAAATAAAGAGTATCAATTGCTAAGAGATAGCAGTTTAAAGATAATTAGAGCATTGAAAATAGAAGGTGGATGTAATGTGCAATTCGCCTTAGATCCACATTCATTTAAATATTATTTAATAGAAGTAAATCCAAGAGTTTCAAGGTCTTCTGCTTTAGCTTCAAAAGCAAGTGGATATCCAATTGCAAGAGTTTCTGCAAAAATTGCTGTAGGAATGAGATTAGATGAAATTATGTTAGCAAATACACCTGCAAGTTTTGAGCCAGCATTAGATTATGTAGTAACAAAAATAGCAAGATTTCCATTTGACAAATTCACACTTGCATCAAATAAACTAAGCACTCAAATGAAAGCAACTGGAGAAGTTATGAGTGTAGGAAGAACTTTTGAAGAAAGCCTATTAAAAGCAGTACGTTCATTAGAAATAGGAGTATGTCATATACAAATGGACAAATTTAATCAAAAAGAAACAGAAGAAATAATGGACTATATAAAAGATGGGACTGATGATAGGATTTATGCAATAAGTGAACTAATAAGAAGAAATGTAGACATTGGCTTAATTTATAATATAACAAAAATTGATATGTTTTTCTTAGAAAAAATTAGAAATATAATAGAAGAAGAAAAGGAATTAGAAGAAAATAATAATAATATAGAAGTATTAAAACAGGCTAAAAAGATGGGATTTAGTGATAAATATATTGCAAAATTGTGGAAAAAAAGCGAACAAGAAATATATAATTTAAGAAAACAAAACAACATAAATCCAGTATATAAAATGATAGACACATGTAGCAGTGAATTTCAGAGTTATGTACCATATTTTTATTCTACATATGAAGATGAAAATGAGTCAAAAATAAGTAATAACAAGAAAATAATAGTATTAGGAGCAGGACCAATAAGAATTGGACAAGGTGTAGAATTTGATTATTCCACAGTACATGCAATAAAAACAATAAAAGAAGCGGGATATGAAGCAATAATAATAAATAACAATCCAGAAACCGTATCAACAGACTATACTACAAGTGACAAACTATATTTTGAACCATTAACTGTAGAAGATGTAATGAATGTAATAAACTTAGAAAATCCAGAAGGAGTAATAGCATCACTAGGAGGGCAAACAGCAATAAATTTAGCAGAACCACTTTCAAAATTAGGAGTCAAAATAATAGGAACAGATGTAGACGCAATAGAAAAAGCAGAAAACAGAGATGCATTTGAAAAAGTAATGAAAAAATTAAATTTATTACAGCCTAAAGGACAAGCAGTAACAGACATAAAAAGTGGAATAAAAGTAGCAGAAGAAATAGGATATCCAGTTCTAGTAAGACCAAGTTATGTACTAGGTGGAAGAGCAATGCAAATAGTTTCTAATAAAAAATCTTTAGAAAAATATCTGAAAACAGCAGTAGAAATAAACAAAAAGCAGCCAGTATTAGTAGATAAATATATAATAGGAAAAGAATTAGAAGTTGATGCAGTATGTGACGGAAAAGATGTATTTGTGCCAGGAATTATGGAACATGTAGAAAAAACAGGTATACATTCAGGAGACAGTATAAGCATATATCCAACATTTAGTATAAGCCAAAAAGCAAAAGAAACAATATTAGACTACACTGTAAAACTAGGTTTAGGAATAGGAATAATAGGACTATACAATATACAATTTATAGTAGATAAAGAAGAAAAAGTATATGTAATAGAAGTAAATCCAAGATCATCTAGAACAGTGCCATTTATATCAAAATCAACAGGATACTCATTAGCAGATATAGGAACATTAGTAATGCTTGGAAAAACACTAAAAGACCAAGGAATAACAGTAACTTATCCAAAAGAAAAGGAAAAATGGTATGTAAAAGCCCCTGCATTTTCATTTTCAAAGCTAAATGGTTTAGACGCATATTTATCACCAGAAATGAAATCAACTGGAGAAGCAATAGGATATGACAAAAAATTAACAAGAGCACTATACAAAGCACTACAATCATCAGGCATGAAACTAGCAAATTATGGAACAATCTTTATAACAATAGCAGATAAAGACAAGCAAGAAGCACTTCAATTAGTAAAAAGATTTTATAATTTAGGATTCAATATAGAAGCAACAAAAGGAACAGCAGATTACTTAAAACAACATGGAATACGAACAAGAATAAAAAAGAAAATAAGCGAGGGAAGCGAAGAAATATTAGATACAATGCGAAAAGGATATGTAAATTACGTAATAAACACAAGAGACTTTGATTCTGATAATCAAATAAATGATGGAGCACTAATAAGAAGATGTGCAGTAGAAAATAACATACCAATATTTACAGCATTAGATACAGTAAGAGTATTATTAGACGTGTTAGAAGAAATTACACTAGGAATATCTACAATAGATGAATAATATGTTACGAAGACGTTTCTTCTTGGCACAAATGTGCCATGGGGACGTTTTCTTCTTGGCACAAATATGCCATGGGGATGTTTTCTTCTGGGCACAAATGTGCCATGGGGACGTTTTCTTCTTTACATATTAGAGCCAAAGAGAAACGTCTTTACAGCATTGAGGAATAAAAATTTTTCGCAATAAATTTAGTAGATAAAACACAAATAGAACTTCTTTGTGATAAAAT
>CANRPI010000056.1 GCA_947632475.1 uncultured Clostridia bacterium
TTCTATAAATTCCTTGTAGCTTAATGGATAGATATTAAATAATACATATCTTCCAGATAAAACTGTTGATAATTCATTTGATAACAGTTTACTATTAGAACCTGTAATAAATATACTTATGTTGTCTATAGATGCTCTTAATGAATTTACTACATCTTCAAATTTTTCTACTTTCTGAATTTCATCTAAAAATACATAATATTTATTATTATCTACTATTTGTTCTTTTATATATGTATTTAATTTTTTATAATCTTGTAGTTCTTCAAATTCTATAAGTTCGAAATTCATATATATGATGTGTTTCTCATCTACCTTTTTTTCTTTTAGTTCATTCATTATTTGTTTTAATATTACAGATTTTCCACATCTTCTTATTCCAACTAATATTTTTACGAGATCACTATCGTAAAAACCTCTTATTCTTGATAAATACATTTCTCTTTTTAACATTTTTATCACCTATATTAATTATAATTGAATATATTACATTTGTCAAGTTATTTCGTAAAAGAGAAATAACTTTTACAGAAGAGAAATTTTTTCGCTCTATCGTAATTTTTTATGTGGTACACTTTAGTCATAACCTCTTGCTAAATTTGCAAATTTTGTGTAACTTCCCATCCAGCGTAGGTCTACTGTTCCAGTTGAACCTGACCTCTGTTTTGCTATTATTACTTCTGCTATGTCTTTTTTTTCTGTTTCTGGATTGTAATAATCATCTCTATATAAAAATATTACTATGTCTGCATCTTGCTCGATTGAGCCTGATTCTCTTAGGTCTGATAGCATTGGTCTATGGTCTGGTCTTTGTTCTACTGCTCTTGATAATTGTGATAATGCTATTACTGGTACATCTAATTCTTTTGCTAATACTTTTAATGAACGACTTATTTCTGCTATTTCTTGCTCACGACTTCCGTTTCGTCCTGTACTTCCTTGTATTAATTGTAAATAGTCTACTACTACTAATCCTATATTCTTTTCTAGCTTCATTTTTCTGCATTTTGCTCTTATTTCCATTATTGATATTCCTGGAGTGTCATCTATATATATTTCTGCAGCTGATAATGGTCCTATTTTTTCAGCAAGTTTTGTCCAGTCGTCATCATCTAGTTTTCCAGTTCTTACTTTGTTGCTGTCTACCATTGCTTCACTGCATAAAATTCTATTTACCATCTGCTCTTTTGACATTTCTAAACTGAATATTGCTACTGGAATTTGAGATTTTATTGCAGCATTTGCTGCTATGTTTAGTGCAAAAGCTGATTTTCCCATTGCTGGTCTTGCTGCTATTAATATTAATTCTGAGCCATGTAGTCCTGCTGTTCTGTAGTCTAAATCTACAAATCCAGTTGGCACACCTGTTATGTGCTGTTTTCTGTTGTATAGTTGTTCTAGTTGATTGAAACTGTCTACTAAAATGTCTTTCATTGCAGAATATCCTTTTTGACTTTTGTCTTGCATTATATCGAATATCTTTTTTTCTGACATTTCCATTATATTGTCTACATCTTCTGTGTTATTATATCCAAGGTCTATTATTTCATTTGCCGTTTTTATTAATCTTCTTAATGTCGCCTTTTCTTCCACAATTTTTATGTATTTAATTGCATTGGCAGTGGTTGGTACTTTTTCTGGCAAACTAACTAAATATTCTAGGCCTCCAATTTGTTCTAGTTTTCCCATTGATTCTAATTCTGCTTTTACTGTTATTACATCTATTGGTTCTGCTCTATTATATAGATTTAACATTGATTCATATATTGTTTTATTATCTTCTCTATAAAAATCATTTGGTTTTAAGACTTCTATAGTTGATATTACTGCATCTTTATCTGTTAGCATACTACCTATTATTGCTTGTTCAGCTTCTAAATCGTGTGGTGGTACTTTTCCTAGTTCCATTTTTGCTCTATCCTTGTATACTATATTTAGGTTTTTTTAGGTTTTGCCTATAAACCTTTTATAATATCTACTTTTAATTCTCCTATTATTCCTTCAAATAGTTTTATTTCAACTGTTCTAGTTCCTAGGGTTTTTATTGCTTCTTTTAGGTCTATTTTCTTTTTGTCAACTACTATTTTGTATTGTTTTTCTAATTCTTGGGCTATTTCTTTGCTTGATACTCCTCCAAAGATTTTACCGTTTTCTCCTGCCTTTACTTCTATTTTTAGTAATATTCTTTTCATTTTTTCTTTTAGTTCAATTGCCTTTTCTCTTTCTTGGTCTTTTTTATATTTGTTTGAGTCTTGTTTTGCTTTTAGTTCACTCATGTTTGCTGCATTTGCTTCTACTGCTAATTTTTTTGGAAATAAAAAGTTCCTTGCATATCCGTCTGATGCATTTATTATTTGGTCTTTTTTTCCTACTCCTTTTATGTCTGCTTTAAGTATTACTTTCATATTATCACTTTCTTTCTATTTTTTTATGTACCACTAAGAAGACTCTTAAGTGGCACATTTAATTTGCAATTTCTTTAAAGTATTCTTCAATTTTTTCTTTTAATTCGATTTTTACTTCCTCTATAGTTTTTCCTTCAATTTGAGCCCCTGCTAATGTAATGTGACCTCCACCACCTAATTTTTCTAATATTAGTTGCACATTTATATCTCCTATTGAACGACCACTTATAAATATTTTTTCACCTATTTTGCCAAGTACAAATGATGCTGTAATATCACTTATTGTTAATAGTTCATCTGCAGCTTTTGCACATATTAGGTTTGTTTCTTTTTCGTTTTGGTTATATGTTGATATTGCTATTGTGTCATTTACTATTTCTGCTTTTTTTACTATTTCTGCTATTTTATTAAAGCTTTGTAAGTCACTTTGGAACCATTTTTTTACTCTTATAATATCTACTCCTGCTTTACGTAAGTATGCTGCTGCTTCAAATGTTCTTACTCCTGTTTTGAATGTAAAGTTCTTTGTGTCCATCATTATTCCAGCATATAGACTTTCTGCTTCTAAAGTTTTTAGTTCTACTTTTTGTTCCACATATTGTAGTAGTTCTGTTACTAATTCTGCTGCAGATGATGCATATACTTCTTGGAATGTAAGGGTTGCTTTTTCTATAAAGTCTGTTCCCCTTCTATGATGGTCTATTATTACTATTTTTGATACTTTTTCAATTATTTCTGGTACTTCTACATAGTTTAGTTTATGGGTGTCTACTATTACTAATAATGTGTCTTCATCTATATTTTCTAGTGCTACTTCTTTGTTTATTATTATGTCTTCATATTCTGGATCTTGTTCTATTGCTTTTTGAAAGGTTTGTAATGATGTCATGTTTTCTCCTGCTATTATATATGCATTTGTTCCTATTGATTTTGCTAATCTATATATTCCTAAACTAGCACCAAATGAGTCTATATCTGGATTTGCATGTCCCATTATCATTACTTTTTTTGATTCTTTTATTAGATTTTCTAATGCATGTGCTACTATTCTTGCTTTTACTTTGGTTCTTTTTTCTACTTCTTGTGCTCTTCCTCCAAAGAATTTGTATATTTCGTTTTCTCTAATTACTGCTTGGTCTCCACCTCTACCTAAAACAATGTCCATTGCTGCTTGTGATGATTTGTATTTTTCTTTGTCTGTTATTCCTTCATTTGATATTGCTATACTTAGTGTGAATTGTAAATTTTCTCTTACTTCTATTTCTTTTATTTTGTCTAATATACTGAATTTGTCTTCTTTTATCCATTCTAAATATCTTTGCTCAAAGAAATATATATATTGGTCTTTTTCGGTTTTTATTAATACTCCATTTGTTTGATTTGTCCATTCATATATATATTTGTCAATCTCTGCTATTATTTGCGGTTTTTCTTCACTTTCTAATCTTTGCATTGTTTCTTCATAATTGTCAATCATTATTATTCCTATGCAAGATTTTGAGTCTTTGTATTCTTTTTGTAATTTTACTTTTTCTGTTTCATCAATAAAGTATATTATGACCATGTATTTCTTTTTTGCTTTTTTGTCTTTGTTTTTATTGCTTGTGTATCTTCCAATTATTTTGTATATTTTATTTCCTATTTCTATTTGACGAATTATTTCTCTGTTAAATGTTTGCTCTTCATTTTCTTCTCTGTTTTCTATTTCTGCTTTTATGTCTAATGTTAAGTCATTTAAATATGTGTTTATATCAACATTTGCAAATTCTGATACAAATTTTGAACTTTTCCATATAATTCCTCCATCTTTTTCTAAGATTATTAATGGAAATGGTGAGTTTATTAGACTTGTTTTTGCAGTTGTGTCTACGGTTAGTGTTAGGTCTTGTATTGTTTCTGATATTTCATTTCTTCTTTTGTTGTTTATGAAATATGTGTATATTACTATTATTGTATATATTATTATTGATGGTATTACGTAATAATGATTTTGTATACTTATTAGTACTAGTAATATGAATATTATTATTAGATATATTTTTGTTTTTGATTGTAAGTTTTCAAATAGTTTTTTATTGTTGTTTTTCATTACTTATTCTCCTTGTATGATTTTGTATTTATGTATATAATTTGCTTTTACAATTATATTTTATTACATTTTGTCTTTTTTATTCTACTATAAAATCTTTAAAAATGCAAGAAAAAGTCCCCTTTTTAGGGGGATTTTTTCTCTTTTTGTTCTGATTGCAACTCTTCAAGTTGCAATAGAACTTTTTTGTTTAACTCAATGAGATTTTTTCTCACTTGAGTTAAAGGGGTTGTCAACCCCTTTAATGGTTGATCTTGATTCCTTATTATGATAAAATAGTCTCCTATTTTATCATATACTTCTTCAAGCGTTCTCCTGCATTCATCAGGCTTTTGATATTTTGCCTGATAAACCTTTTTTTCGATTTCACAAAGCTGTACCTGAGATGCAACTTGGTAACATCTTAGTATATACTCAGAGTAAGTATTCACTTCCTCCCAATCACCTTTTCCCTGAAAATATGTATTAATATTTTCAAGAATTTTTTCACCTAGTCTCTCCCGAGCCTGCTCCATGTAATATGATGGATGAAATATTTTCTCCATTTTTCCTCCTTTTTGTGCTAAACCTTCTGGTAACATTAATATTATATCATTCTTTTTAATTAATTTCAAGTTTTATGTTGATTAGCAATAGGTCTAAGACATGAATTTATAAAAAATAATATTGACAATATCTCCTTTTATGATAAAATAATTATACGAATTACTTATTAAAAATTGAAATCTACATAATTTTATGGTATAATAAATAGAAAATAGCTCAAAAGTTTTTTAATTTTTAAAATAAGTATATCATATATATATCCTGTAAATAATATTTATTTATAGGAGGTGTTTATATGAAAAAGGAGGGAGAAATTATGTCAAGATTAATGAGCAATATTCAGGAAATAAATATACCAACACATATTCAAAAACAAATAGGATTAGAAAAAAATTGGAAAAGTAAGATTTCTCCTAAGAGTGTAGAAAAAGTAGTGAATACAGCTAATAGATTTAAGAAAGCACTAAAGGAGTTGTCAAAAAATTAAAATAAGATATTTAAAACCAGAAGAAATAATTATAATACATACTGTGGCAATAGATAAAGAATTTAGTGATTATGAAAAAGAGATAAGTTCTCAACAGATGCGAGGAATTAAAGATGCTAATTTATTTAATTCAGCTTTATATGAACCAAAGCAAACATTTGAAAAAAAAGAACTATATCCTACAATATTAGAAAAAGGTGCCTGTTACTTGCGTTCTTTTTCAATGAATCATCCTTTTTTTGACGGAAATAAAAGAACAGCACTTTTATCTACTATTATATTTTTAGAGAATAATGGTTATGAAGTCATAGCATCAAATGAAAAATTATATAAACTTGTAGAAAAAGTTGTAAGAGGTAGATTAAAAATACCATCTATTGTTAAAAGATTAAAAAAATATGTAAAAACATCTCAAAGAAAAAGACTTTTACCACCTAAAGAACTTTTTATGTCGTTAAAAAATAAATTATACTTAAAAAATAAAAATAATTAATATTAGTATTTTTTCTAGTATTATAAATAAGGAATAGAAAAAATATTTATTAAATAGAAACATCAATTAAACTGGTGTTTTTATTTTGTTTGAAAGGAGGATTAGGCTATGACAGTCTGACGTGGGGCACTAATTTGGTAAATTATGGTTATTTTTTCTGAATTCTTACTTGACTTATTTTTTATTTTCTCTTATTCTCCTTGTTTATTTTTTACTTTTTTCTATTCTTGTGATAATATCTTCTTGTGTATTAAAATACATATTAAAC
>CANRPI010000057.1 GCA_947632475.1 uncultured Clostridia bacterium
GTTACGTCCTAATTCAGGATATACATCTTGATATTGATCTATTATTACTTCTGAGATATCTTTCATCTTATTTGTTTCTACTCCAAGTTTTCTTAATTCTCTACTTGTTCTTCTTATTAGTCGTCTTAATACATATCCTTGATCAACATTAGATGGGGTAACTGCTTTATCATCTCCTAAAACAAATGTTGCAGCCCTTAAATGGTCAGCTATAATTCTAAAATCTCTTGCTGTATTTTCATCATACTTTTTACCTGAAACTTCTTCTATTTTTCCTATTATTCTTTCAAACAATTCTGTATCATAAACAGAAGTATTCCCATTCATTATTGATAAAACTCTCTCTAATCCTAAACCTGTATCAACATTTTTTTGTTTTAATTCTATATAATTTCCATCTTTATCTTTGTTATAAGCCATAAATACATTATTCCATATTTCAAGGTATTTACCACAATTACATGATGGTCCACAATCAGGAGAACAAGGTTCTTTCCCTGTATCATAAAATATTTCTGTGTCTGGTCCACAAGGTCCTGTTTGTCCAGCTGGTCCCCACCAGTTTTCTCCTCTACCATAGAAATAGATTCTATCTTTGTCTATACCTAATTTATTCCATATTTGTGCTGTTTCAATATCTTGTGGAATTTTTTCATCTCCTTCAAAACATGTAACAGATAATTTTTCTACTGGAATACCCAATTCTTTCGTTAAAAATTCATAACTCATTGTTATAGATTCTTTTTTAAAGTAATCACCTAAAGACCAATTACCTAACATTTCAAAAAATGTTAAATGACTAGTATCTCCTACCTCATCAATATCTCCGGTTCTTAAACATTTTTGCACATCTGTTAATCTAGTTCCTTCTGGATGCTTTTCTCCTAATAAGTATGGCACTAATGGATGCATTCCAGCTGTTGTAAATAAAACACTTGGATCATTCTCTGGTATTAAAGAAGATGTGTTTATTTCTACGTGATTATGTCTTTTGAAAAATTCAATATACTTTTCTCTTAATTCTTTGGCATTCATAATTTACTACCTCCAATTTATATTATTTTATCTTCCTTCATCTTCTTTAGTTTTTTGTTTATAATCAAAATATTTACTTTGTTGAATATAATTATACTTTAACCTACTAGAAATTTCTTGACTTGAAAATGCTGATTGACTTTTTAATAAATTTCTGTATTCTGGTATATTAGAATAAAATGTAAAAAATATATCTGATTTATCTTTTGATTTACCATAAATAAATTCATAATATCCTTTAAAAAAATGACAGCTCTTTTGGATTTTTTCTACAAATTTAAAAGGTATTTTTTTAGGGAATTCTGAAATAGTTTCAAAATCTGAAAAATAGCAAGAATCTAGTTTTGTAGGATTTGCTCCTGTACTTGTTAAATATTTTGAATTTGTTGTATCTTCTAAAAATTCAATAAATAATTGTCCTTTACCATCTGATATTGCTACTCCTACAAAATCATTATCAGTTTTCTGTATTTGTTCAATCATAGAAATACTATATTTTTCCCAATTGTCTGGATTTATTGTTTTTATCATTTCATATATATTTTTCTTATTTGTCACCCCAAATCTTCCTATTTTTTTCTTGTCTCTATCTTTGGATTCTAGTAATACTAAAAAAGGTATATCAGCTTCAAATATACTATCTAATATATTTGGATTTTTTATAGCTTCTTGTATACTTAATGAATAAAATTGTCCTGTATTACATCCTATATTTCGTAAGTGTTCAATTCCTTTACCTCTTAATTTATCTAGTTCACTTTCTTGAATTCCCCATTGAGTTGAATTATAAAATATTGGTTTCATAATTTATCTCTCCTATTAATATCCTGATATTTTAGATATGCTTTCTATTTCAGCTAAATAATCTTCATCTCTCATTCCTATAATCTCAATAGGTCTTGGCAAAGACCATCTATGATATTCACTCCAATCTTTTGTTAATATCTTCACATTAAACTTTTCGGGATGTAAATATATTTCTGTATCTGGATATGGCACAAAAAATTTGGGAAAAGAAAAATCATATAATTTTTCTTTATTTAACTTTTTGAAAACTTCAATATTCTCATCTATTGCCTCGTAATCTTCTCCCGGAAGACCAACTAAAGTATACATAGACATTACAGGTAGTTTTATTTCGTTTTTCATAATTTTTAATGCTTTAAATAATTTTTCCATATTATAATTTTTATTTAAAATTTTTAATACTTTAGGTGAAAAGTGTTCTACTCCTATAAGTATTTCCACTAGTCCATTTTTAACAAACCTATCTATAAGTTCAAAATTTCTTTCATCAGATAATGTATTTGGTGTTGCATTAATGCTAAAGCAACAGTTAATATTTGCTTTTTCTAACTTATTTAAGAATTCTTGTAAATATACTCTATTTAATAAGAAGTCACTATCGGCTAAATGTATAAATTTTCTATCATATTTATTTACCAATAGCTCTATTTCTTTTAATTTTGTATCTATATTGTTAAAGCAAACTTTTTTTACCAACTTATGCTCCATACAATAATTACAATTATTAGGGCAACCAAATGATAAATATGAATATAACATTGTATCTTTTATATATTTTTTTTGTATTAACTCAAAATCTTTTGGACAATCATAGTAATAATCTGTTTTTACTACTTTAGAATTGATTTTTTCTCCTTTTAACATCCTTTCAATTATGTTAGCAGAAATATCAATTCCATGCCCTATATGTATTACATCAATATTTTCGTCTACTTTTCCAGTTTTATAATACAAAGTATGTGGTCCACCCAGTATACTTTTCAATTTTGGATTACTATTTTTCATAATAACATTAATTTTTTTTACTTGTTCAAACTGTGGAGTCGTACTTGTTAGTCCTATAATAGAATACTTATTAGCTTGCTTGGACAAATAATTTAAGAATTCTGTTTCATTAAGAAAATAATCTCCTGATATTAATTCAGTCTCAATATTTTTTTGTTTTAATAAATACCCTAACATTAGCAATCCATAATTTACAGCAAATTTTCCAGAAAAAGCATTTATTATCTCTTTGTCAATATTTAATTTATTTGAAACTGCTGTATTAATAGCTTGTCCATACTCTTTTGATCTGTTATTTTCAGATTTATTTAAAATTTTAGGTGGCATATGATTTATTGAAGTTGGATCTATTAGTAATACCCTATTCTTCATCTTTTTCTATTACCTCCAAATCATATGTTTCTCTTTGACCATCAAACATATCTAAAATATCATATTGTGGTTGTGTATAAGATAAGTTATTTTTAGTTTGAAAACAATTTTGTACATCTATTATTAAAGCTATTCCTTTTTTTGTTAATTCTAGGATATTATCATTTATTGTTATCATTTTTTCATTTAATAACCAATCTATTTTTTCTTTATAAAATTCTAATGGATTTATTCCTGTCATTTTTTCAAATAAATTCAAATCAACTTTTAAGCATTTTGTACCTAATACTAGATATCTTGAGGCTTGTTCCATTAAATTCATTTTCTTTCCTGATTGTACAGGTTTGATATTATTATTTACCTTATCATAATAATCTTGTATTGCATGTTCATTACAATATACATAATCTTTGATTTGTCCAAATGCTCCTGGTCCAAAGCTTACGCATTCTTTTTGTGGAAATCCCCATCTATCATTATTATATACATTTTCTTTTCCATCTTTTGCAAAGTGATTTGTAGTATACTGATGAAATCCTGCTTCTGGCAATCTGTCCGCAAATCTTTTATTCATTTCCATATATGTATTAAAACTAGGTTGTAATGGTAATTTGCCTGATTTTACTTGTTTAAATGTTCCCAATTTTGGAAATAAAATCAAGCTATACAAAGTTATGTGATCTAAATAATCTTTGCTTTCTTTTATAAATTCTATTTCTTCATCAATTTCGTCTAAAGTTTGTCCTGGATATCTATACATTAAATCAATACTAATATTTAAATCATACTTTCTTATAAAACTAAAAAATGTTTTTATATTTTCATATTTATATGTTCTTCCCATCATTTTTAAGTATTTGTCTTTAAATGATTGTACTCCTATACTTAGCCTATTTACTTGAGTCTTAGCAACTTCTTTTATATATTCTTCATTTAAATCATGTAGATTTGTTTCCAATGTTATTTCACATTTATCATCTATATCAAATTTTTCAAAAATCAAATCTAATAAAGATTTTATATATTCAATTGGTACTGCTGATGGAGTTCCTCCTCCTATCCATATGCTTTCAATTGTTTTACTTTTAAAATACTCTTCTTCTGCATACATAGATATTTCTTTCCTTAGTGTATTAAAATATTCATCTAAATTTTGTCTATTTATTGGCATACTATTAAAAGGACAAAACTGACATTTACCTTTGCAAAATGGTATATGTGCATATAAGTTAATTTTGTCTTTCTTCCACATATCTTTACTATCTAATCTTTTGAATTCAGATGGATACCATCTAATTACCTCGTTTACCTCTGAATATTTTTTCATACAACTCCTCCTTTAATTTAATAATATATAATATAATTTAATTTAATTTAAATATTATAAACTATTTGCTATAATATACTTTTTTATGTTTTCTAAAATAATTAAAGTATGTTTTTTTATTTCTTCTTTGTTTTTTATATACTGTTCAAATGTTCCGTTTAATAAAATGTTAATCTTATTCATCATTTCATCACTAACTTTTGCACATACAATCCTTATTCTTTCTTTTGTTTCTTCTGGTGTAAATTTATTTTTCCAAGAAATTATTTTCATTGTATTATCTAAAGATTTAGATATTGAATATCTCAAAACTTCAAAAAGCATATAATCATCCATTATTTTCTTTTCGCCAAACACTTGTACTGTGCCATTTACTTCTTTCCAAATACCATATTGAATTATATTGCTCTTAATCATTTGAATACAATAATCTATTCCTTCTGTACATTCTATTACATCTTTGCCTGTAAATCTAATGCTGTTGTATTTTTTTATAACATCTATTCCATATATAATCCTATAATTACAAGAATAAGAATATCTATGTGTTAGTGGTAGTCCCTCTAAAGTATCTTCTGTCATCGGTAAACAGTGTATTAATAAATTAGTTTCAGACTTAGTTATATGTCTAACTGGTCCAATAATGAAACTGTAGTCAACATTAATATTATAATTTTGAAGAATTTTTTTTATTCTTTCATTAAAATTCTTTATTTCTTCATATGTATATTTATTCATATTTTTTACTACAATTCTCAAGTCATAATCATTGTACTTTTTTAATTCAGTATTTTTGTCTTGCATAGAACCTATTATAAATATTGATATTAAATTTTCATTTATTTTATCAATAAATTTTGTATACTCTGAATTTATAATATTCTCTATTTCCTCTACTGTCATTTTTTATTATTGTTCCTTTCTTATATATAATAATCGTATTAATAAAATTTTTTTAATATTTTATAATATTTTCTAAAATTTGTCAATACTTTGTAACTTTTTATGTTTACTAAATATGAAAGTGTTTGCAATTTTTTTATCTTTTTCTAATCCATCAATAATCCCTAAATATCCATTTTTCCAACACTTTTATTATTTTTTAGAAAAATCAATGTAGATATTTCTATACTCTTATTTGTGGATAAATACAGGTGATTGCTTTCATCTACCAATGCCTTTGCATATCTAAAAACTTACTTCTAAATTCATTCATAAATTCTTCCAGTTTTTCTGCTGTCCTTTTATAATTTGGTGCATCAATATATCCTAAATAGTTTGCTTGTCTTGCTATTTGATTTAAGTTTGTTCCTATTCC
>CANRPI010000058.1 GCA_947632475.1 uncultured Clostridia bacterium
GTGATGTCTATTTTTTTCTTGAAAAATTTTTTTGTTTTTTTTCAAAAAATGCTTGACTTTTTATAGTTGGTCTTTCTAATTTGACACATAAAATCTAATAATTGACAATTATTCTATGTTTACATGTATTTTTAAACTTCAAATTGTGAATTATATAGTTCTGCATATGCACCTTGTTTTTCCATAAGTTCCTCATGATTTCCTTGTTCTACTATGTTTCCATTTTGCATAACTAAGATTAAATCTGCATTTTTTATTGTTGATAATCTATGTGCAATTATAAAAGATGTTTTTCCTTCTGTTAACTTATCCATTGCCTGTTGAACAACTTCTTCTGTTCTTGTGTCTACATTTGAAGTTGCTTCATCTAGTATTAAAAATGGTGCATTTTGTAAAATTCCTCTTGCTATTGTTAGAAGTTGCCTTTGACCTGCTGATACACTATCATTGTCTGAAATTTTTGAATTGTATCCATTTGGCAATGTTTTTATAAAATGATCTAATCCTACTGTTTTACATACTTCTTTTATTTGTTCATCTGTCACATCTTTGTTGTTATAGGCAATGTTTTCTTTTATTGTACCACTAAATAGCCATGTATCTTGAAGTACCATTGTAAATAGCTCATGTATGTTTTCTCTAGTTAGTTCTTTGGTTGATATTCCATCTATTTTTATGTCTCCAGAGTTTATGTCATAAAATTTCATTAATAAATTTACCATTGTTGTTTTTCCAGCACCTGTAGGTCCAACTATTGCAACTTTTTGCCCTGGCTTTGCTATCGCACTAAAATTGTTTATTGTTGGTTTGTCATTATTGTCATATTGAAAAACTACATTTTCAAATTCTATTTCTCCTTTTACCTTTTCTTTATCTAATTTTTTTGATATTTTTTCTTCACTTGGCATTTCTTGTTCATCTACAAATTCAAAAACTCTTTCACTTGCTGCTGCAGTAGATTGAAGTGAATTCATGGCTTGTGCTATTTGGTTTAGGGGATTTGTAAATAGTCTTACATATGTTATAAATGCTACTATAACTCCAAATGATATCATATTGTTCATTGTAAGTAAAGCTCCAACTATACATACTGCTACATATCCAAAGTTTCCTATAAATCCCATTATTGGTTGCATTAATCCTGATAAAAATTGACTTTTTCTGTTTGCATTATATACTTTTTTGTTTAGTTTATCAAACTCTTCATTTGCTTGTTTTTTTCCATTATATACTTTTACTATGTTTAATCCTGAATATATTTCCTCTATATGTCCATTTAGTTTTCCTAATTCTACTTGCCTTGCAACGAAATATTTTTGTGACCTTTTTAATATCATAAACATAAATACAAATCCTATTAAGCTTGCAAATATTGCAGTAAATGCCATTATATAGTTTGTTATAAACATCATTATTATAGAACCTAAAAATAGAGTTACACTTGTTACTAACGTTCCTAAAGATTGGTTCATGGTTTGAGCTATTGTGTCTACATCGTTTGTTACTCTAGATAATATATCCCCTGTTGAGTTTTTGTCAAAATATCTTAGTGGCAATTTATTTATTTTTTCTGATATTCTACTTCTTAGGCTTTTTGCAAATTTGTTTGCTACATCTGTCATACATATTGATTGTATAAATGTAAATAAAGCACTTGAAACATAAAATATTACTAATAATAATGCAATTGCTTTTATTTGTTCCATATTCATACTTTGAGTTGGTATTAAGCCTTTTGAAATTTCGTCTGCTAAATCTGATAGTTTGTTAGGTGCTATAATTGATAAAACTGCACCAAGTATTGCTAATATTAATGATACTACTATTAATACTTTATATTTTTTTAATTCTCTAAATAATCTCTTTATTGCACTTTTAAAATCTTTAGCTTTTTCAGCTGGTGCAGGTCCAGGTCCTCGCCCCATTCTTGGTCCTCTTCTAGGAGTTGTGTTTTCTATTCCGCATCTTCTAATTCCTCCTTTGATAATTGAGATAAAGCTATTTGTTTATAAACTTCACAGTTTTTTAATAGTTCTTTATGTGTTCCTTGCCCTACTATTTCCCCTTTATCTAATACTAAGATTTTGTCTGCATTCATAATAGTTCCTATTCTTTGAGCTACTATTAAAGTAGTTGCTTCTTTGGTGTATTTTTTTAGCTCTTTTCTTAAAATACTGTCTGTTTTATAGTCTAATGCAGAAAAACTATCATCAAATATATATATTTCTGGGTCTCTTGCTATTGCTCTTGCTATTGAAAGCCTTTGTTTTTGCCCACCTGAAATGTTGGTTCCTCCTTGTGCAATATGGGTAGAATATTTTTCATCCATTTTTTCTACAAATTCTTTTGCTTGTGCTACTTCTATTGCCTTTTTTATTTGGTCTTCACTAATTTTTCCTTTTCCATTATCTCCATAAGATACGTTTTCACTTACTGTTGCATTAAATATTACAGCTTTTTGTGATATGTATCCTAATTTATTGTTTAAAAATTCTTGCTTATATTCTTTTACATTTACTCCGTCTACTAATACTTCTCCTTCTGTTACATCATAAAATCTTGGTATTAGATTAATAAGTGTAGATTTTCCTGAACCAGTAGATCCAATAAAAGCTATTGTTTCTCCTTTATTTGCTTTAAATGATATGTTTTTTAATAAATATTCATCTGCATCTGGATATCTAAATGATACATTTTTAAATTCGACTGTTCCTTTTTCTTTAGTTATGTCTTCATCAAGATTTCCATCTTTTATGGTTATTTCTGTGTCTAATACTTCATTAATACGATTTGCTGAAACTTGGCTACGTGGAAGCATCATAAATATCATCGCAAGCATTAAAAATGACATTATTACTTGCATTGCATATGAACTAAATACAACCATATCTCCAAATAGTACTATTTTGTCACTCATAACTGCTGCATCTTTTATTAAATATGCTCCTGTAAAATAAATTGCAAGTGTTAAAAAGTGCATTACTAAATACATTGTTGGTGAAAGTACTGAAAATGCTTTTTGGTTAAATAGTTGCATTTTTGTTAATTTTGTATTTACATCTTCAAACTTTTCTTCTTGATAATCTTCTGCATTAAATGCTCTTACTACACGAATTCCTGTTAAATTTTCACGTGTTACGCCATTTACTCTATCAATTAATTTTTGTACTATTTTAAATCTTGGCATAACTATTGCCATTAAAACTGATATAACTCCTAGTAATATTACTACTCCTACTGCTGTTATTGAACTCCATGTCCAACTCTTATTTAATATTTTTGTTACTGCCCAAATAGCTGTTATTGGTGCTTTTATAGATACCTGCAGTCCCATAGCTACTACCATTTGTATTTGTGTTATGTCATTTGTGGTTCTTGTTATTAAACTACTGGTTGAAAAATTTTTTATTTCACTTACTGCTAAATCTTCTACTTTATTAAATAATTTTTTTCTTACATTCATTGAAAGTGTTGCTGATATTCCTGATGCTAAATATCCTACTATTATTGCTGATATTAAACTTCCAAATGCACAACTAAGCATGTATGCTCCATTTTTTAGTATTTCTGACATTTGGCTTCCTTCTGTTTGAACTAATACTGTTATTTCTGACATGTAGTCTGGCATTTTTAATTCTAGCCAAACTTGCCCCATTACTAATATAACGCATATTATTGCTAATATCCATTGTTTTGTACCTAAATTTTTTAATAGCTTTATCAATTTTTTACCTTACCTTTCAAATTTTTAATCTCCAAAGCACTGCCCTTCTATTATAAGTTCAGTGTAAATCGCTTATTGTCCACATTATACCATCATACGAATTGTATTGTATTGTGTTGCCTCCTTTATAGTCTCCGTCTGCTCCTTGCCCTACATTTAAGTAATATGAATAGTCTGTTTTGATTGGTATATTATAATAGTCATATATTTCGTTCCATTTTAAATCTGTGTCTTCTAATTCTATGTAGTCTACTTGTACTTTGTTAAATGTTTTTCCTCCATCTTGCGTATTGTATAATTCGCAAGAGCTTCCTCCATTGTTTGGTATTGTTACAAATCCAAAGTTTTCATTAAAAAATTTTACTTCACTATCTAATCTAAATGTGTCATTTATTCCATTGCTTACACTTTCCCAAGTAATTCCTCCATTATTGGTTTTGCTTATTGTTCCAAATGCTAATGTCATTGCTACATCTTCAATATTGTACATTATTCCTGTGCTTTGGTCAAAGAATTCTATATATTTTACTGTTCCTTCTTTGCTTGTTTCTATTGTGTTCCACGTTTTTCCACTATCATCTGAATATACTAAACATATTTTATTGTTTGTATTATACGTAAATATTGTTTTATATAATGATATTTGGTATGTTCCTTTTTCTAGTTCTTTTTGGTTTTCAAAACTTCCTGGTACTTTTATTTTTTCTTTTCCATCATAACTTATATATAGTTTTCCATTTTGTATATAGTATGAGTTTGGTTCTATTTTTATTTCTTCTGTGCTTATTTGTTCTTCATTACTTATTTTTATGTCTTTTTTATAGTTGATATAGAAGTTTATTCCTATTATTATAGTTACTATTGCAATTATTGATAGTGATATTATTATTTCTTTGTATTTTTTTATTTTTTTCATTATTTTTACCTCGCAAATAGTATATAACTTTTTTGCCTTTTTTTCAATAGTAATTCATTTAATTACATATAATAATTGGCAACAACTCTTAAAAACCACCCGTGGAACGGGTGGTGTTTTTATTTTTTCTTATTCTTTTATATGCGAGGATTCCTTTATGGATTCTTGTGTATCGAAGTTTTACTCACACACGAGCACCGTACGGAAACCACTGCTATAGTCAGGATAGCCACTCGTACCAATGAAAGCGAACGCACCGGCACCGGATATAACTCAAGTAACCGCCTCCACGTAGGAAGAATGGATCGCTCGTGTTCGCAAAGATAAAGAAGTCTTTAAACCAGCTCGTAAAGTCACTTCCTTCAGTTGATGATGTTTCTAATATTGCGTCTCCATATCCGTAATTATCACTCTTAATATTATTATATGTGGTCCAGTTATCTAAATTACTATCGGTAGTAGTATTAAATGGATATACTGTTGAGTATTTTGTACTTAATGTTTTATATCCTTCTGTATCTTTAGTAAATGTTGCTACTAGTGGAAATGAGACAGTTGTTGAGCCATATTCTTTTAAACTTTCATTTCCGTTTGTTATATATCCTGCTACTCTTTCCCATGCTCCTCCATTTAAATCATATACTCCATATGCATTTCCAGTTGTACTTTGAGCTTTATTAGTTGTTGCAGTTGCTTTTTCTAGTCCTCCTGTATAAAAATTTTTATCATTCATTGTTATTTCTGTTCCATTTCTTCCATATTGACTATGGGTTAAATATGCTACTGCTCCCCATTCACTATTTTTCATTAAGTGACTTTCTTTACTTCTATCATAATTATAACTATTATCATATGCTTTTCCTACAGTTATCCATCTCCATGATAAAATCCATTCCTTTCTCGCTTCGCTCGAAGGCACACATAGGAATGAAAACCTTGAGTTCGAAGCATATTTTTTATATAATTTATATCAAGGGAATATACACTACAAAGCACGGCAGGAG
>CANRPI010000059.1 GCA_947632475.1 uncultured Clostridia bacterium
GTTTTTTTATTTTTCTTTTCTTTGAATATTTATATCATATAATTGGTCGTTTTTCAAGGAAAAATGTAAAAATGGAGTATTTAAAAAATGAGCCTGTAAATTACAGAACTCATTTTTCTAGTTTTACATTTTTATGTCCCTACGTCAGATACCATTCCAAATACTATGCTTGCTAAATTTTTTATTGTCTTTTCTACTCGCAAACAAGCACCATGCGGAATCCATTGCTGCACTTAGGATTGCCAATAGGATTGCTGAAAGCGAATGCCCCAGCTTCATCGCCATTACTATAAGTACCTCCACGCCCGAAGAACGGAGTGTCGTCGTCCACGAAGTAAGAGTTATCTCCGAACCAGCCGGTAGCACCTTCGTATCCAGTAGATGTTTCTAATATTGCGTCTCCGTATCCATAATTTGGTTCTAATGTACTTGCATTACTGTATGCTGTTCTATTATTTTCTCTATTATCACTTGTTCCAACTGGATATACTGTTGAATATTTGGTACTTAATTTTTTGTATCCTTCTACATCTTTAGAAAATGTTGCTACTAGCGGAAATGATGATGTTGTTGAACCATATGTTTTTAAATTTGCACTTCCGTTTGTTATATATCCTGCTACTCTTTCCCAGGCTCCTCCTCTTATGTCATAAACTCCGCTTTCGTTTCCAGTTGTACTTTGTAATTTATTTGTCGTTATTGTTGCTTCTCCTGTTACTCCTCCTGTTATAAAAGACTTATTTTGTATAGCTATTTCTGTTCCATTTCTTCCGTATTGACTATGGGTTAAATATGCTACTGCTCCCCATTCACTATTTTTCATTAAGTGGCTTTCTTTACTTCTATCGTAATTATAACTATTGTCATATGAATTTCCTATGCTAATCCATCTCCATGATGATATTCCTGGTTTGCTTACTGCTCGTATTGTGCTTGAAGTTGCTACATTTCCTTGAACTGAATCATCATTGGTTTCCACTTCTGATAACTCTTTTTTATTCCATTCTTTACTTGATTCATCGTAAATTTCCATACCAATTTCATATTTTGCTACCCAAATTCCGGAAATTTCTCTATCCCATTCGCCATTCATATAATGATTACTACTTCCATTTCTAAATGCTGGATGCACTAAATAACCATCTGTATCTGCTTCTGTTACTGTTGTTGGTATGAATTTTACTTCTATTTTTCCTGCTTCTGAACCTTCTGCTTTTTCTGTTAGTTTATATTCATATCTTGGTATCCATACCCAATAACTTCCGTCCTCTGTTTTTGCATTTGCCCATTTGCTTTCTGTGTTATCTCCATCTCCTTCTGCTGCTTTATATTCATACCACTCATTCTCATCAAATCCTGAATCGCCTTTTTTTATTTCTTTTCCAGTAGCATCCCAATATACTGGTGTCATTCCTGCTTTTAACACTGGTGCATTTACTTTATTTTCTCCATCCCAGTTTTCGTTTGCAAATTTTACTGTTTTTTCTCCTACTTTTATTTGATAACTTGCTTCTATTCCTTTTTCTGCATTTCCTAGTATTTCATCTTTCTCATTTTCTGTTAATAATTTTTGCTCTACTAAATCATCTACTAATTCTTCTAAGCTTTGTGATGAACTACTATTTCCTGCATATTCATCTGTTTTTTGATTTAATAACCATAAATCTACTTGTTCTTGCAATGTTCCTGCCCTATTTGCATCTCCTGCCTTGCTTGCTCTAGTTAGTATTCCATTTTCTCCTGTTAGTGTTGCTATACTTACTCCTGCTAAGATTAGCAAGACTATTATTGTTATTACTAATGCTATTAACGTTATTCCTTTAGTTTTTCTTTTTTCCAATTTTTCATTCCTCCCTTGTTTATTTTTTTGTTTCTTTCTTTAGCTTACCCATTTTTTATTTTTTCATTTGTTTTCCACCTCTTTTTATTTTAAAATAATTATTTTTTCTTATCCACACACTAAAAGTGTGAATTTATTTTTTTAATATTTTAATTAAGTATGATACTTAATTAAAATATTAAAAGCTTAGAAAGTATTACTTTATTAACACTTTTTAAGCTTTTTTTATTTTATTTTTTTCAAATTCTTTTAATTTTTTTTCAAGAAACTTATTGCACAAACATTACCATTATGCTATATTTATATCAAATCAATTTTTAATTAAGTATCATAATTAATTAAAAAAATATTTCTATGGCTCATTTGTGCCATCAAGAAGCATCTTCGTAGCACATTTTTATTTCTTCATCTTCCCTTAACTCATTTGGAATAAACTTATATGCAGTTTTATTTTGCTTTACTGCTATTAAAGCAAGTTCTTTGTCCTGAAGTAAACGATGACTTGCATATTTTATAATTATTCCTTTGTTTTCAACTGCTGCCTTAACAACTTCTTTATCATCTCTTAATTCTTCTGAAGCATAGTATAGTGCTTGACCATAATTTTTACATGCTTCTAACATTATTTCTTTATCAGCCCTCAACTCTTCTGAAGCATAGCAAATAGTCCATGGAGAGCCTTTTATTGCAATCATTATTATTTCTTTATCATTTTTTAATCTATCACTTGCAAATTCTAGACTTTCTGTATCTTGGCTTAATGCTGCAAGAACCACTTCTTTATCATCTTTTAGTATATCAGATGCTAAATCTAAAAATTTTCCATTTTCTTTTACTGCTTTTAATATAAATTCTTTATTATCTTTATTTTGGATTACTAATTCTTCTTCCAAATTTGTTCCTTCTTTCATTTTAATTTAGCTATACATGCTTTTATTTTTATTCCTTGATTTGAGAACATTTTTTCATGTTCTGTTTCTATGTTTTTTTCAAATATAGGTTCATTGTGTAAATCATAAGTTTTACTTATTACTTCAAAACCTGTTTCTTCAAAATATATTAAACTAGAATTAAATAAATCTTCATCATCAGTTTTAAAATAAATTTGAGCATCTTTATCTAAAAATTGCTTATATTTTTCTAATTGTCTTGTATGTGTTAACCTCTTTTTTCTATGCTTTCCTTTTGGCCATGGATTACAAAAATTTATGTATATTCTTTGTATTTTGTCCTTCTCATCTAATATTAGATTGATTCTTTCAATGTCAAATCTTGTTATTATTACATTTTTTAGTTCTATGTTTTTCTCATTATATACTTGTTCTATATTTCTTTTAGCTAGTCCAAGCATTGCATCTACTAAATCTATTGCTAAATAATTTACTTGTTGATTTTCTGATGCTAATTCTGATATAAATTGCCCTTTGCCACATCCTAATTCTAAGTGCATTGGATTATTTGTATTTTCATAATGATTTTTCCATTTTCCCTTCCATTGCTCTGGATTATCTTCATAAAATTTACTTGCTTCTAATTCTGGTCTTGCCCACTTTTTGTATCTAATTCTCATTTAAATTTCATTCCTTTTTAAGTTTTCTCTCTTTTCTTTTCTTCTTTCTTTTTTGTCATCTATATGTATTGAATATAAATAGTTTAAAATAAATAGAATAATTAAAACTACTAATATTACTTTGTTTTGCAGTATTTCTATAACCGCACCATATTTGCTTGATTTAAATAAAAATTTCCCTTCTATCTGCTTATATGTAATTTTTTCTCTATCTTCTATCTCATTGCTATCACCTTTAGTTGTATAATATTTAGTTCCATTTTCTTCTGTGATATCAATTACTCTATGGGTTGTAATTTCATTATTTTGTTTAAATGATATTATGTCGTTTTCTTTTATTTCTTCTTCATCTACTTCTTTTATAAATATTGCATCACCTATCATTATTTCTGGTTCCATGCTTCCTGAAACTATAATGAAATTTTTTATACCAAATATTTCTGGTATTTTATCTGGGTTTATTATCGATTTTATAATTAATATTAAATTAAATGTAATTATTGGTATTAAGATAATATATACTGCAATATTTATAATTTTTGTTGCAATTTTTATTCTTTTATTTTCTTTTGCAAAATTTTCTATTTTATACATCTTTTGTTTTATACCCTTCTTTTATTATTCTATGTTTTTTATTTTAACATAAGATATCAAATTTTACAATATTAAAATTGTGCTATATATGGTTATAATTGATTGTATTAAATTATGATTATTATCCTCTAACTATGATAGGGATTTACTCTAAAGTTATCAAAAAAGGTACAATTAATTAAAATTGTACCCTTTTTTTCTCTATTTGCAGTTGCAGTTATTATTGTTATTATTATTGCATGGTTTCATGTCATTTAAATAGAATTTCTTTTCTGCTAATTTGTCTTGCACTCCTCTTAATGCTTCTCCAAATCTTTGGAAGTGTACTACTTCTCTTTCTCTTAAATATCTTAATGGATCTATTACTTCTGGATTGTCTCGACAAAGATTTATTAATTTCTCGTAAGTTGCTCTTGCTTTTTGTTCTGCTGCTAAGTCTTCTTGTAAGTTTGCTATTGGGTCTCCTTTACATGCAATATAAGATGCAGTAATGATAAGGATACTTTTATATGCTACCATTTTCCCATAATTCATTACAAGATAAATCAATTTCATCATTCCAATAAATTCCATATCCTCCAGTATCTACCTTAACTTGCTTAAATAATCCTTTAGTAGTTATCAGTGATTTAAAGATATTCCATTTTTCAAATAATGGTTTTATATCATAAAATTTTATAACATTATCTTCAAAGGTAACTTTTAAAATATAATCATCTAATGGAATAACATTCTTTACTTTATGAAACATATAAAACATCTCCTATTCTAGTGGTGGAATTTTCTTAAATTCTTGAGTATTCCATATATTTAATAATTCATTTTTATGTACTTTTGTCCATTCTTGCACTAATTTCAATGCTCTATTAGGTAAATCTCCTTCAATTAATTCTCCTGTTTGAATATCTATTGATCCAACATATTCTCCATATACTGCATGTATATGAGGAGGATTATGTTCTGATTGCTGAAAATACATTTTTATAATGATACCATAAAAATTTGATAAAATTGGCATTGTATATTCACCCTTTCTTTATTATTCTGTATTAATCATATCATTATATTTAGTATTTTTCAAGAAAAATATTAATATATTACTTACTTTTTATATTTGAAAATACTAATTTTAAATTTATGTTACGATTACTGTCAAATTCGATTTTATCTATCAAATTACTCAATATCTGTCTAGTTACCTTGTTTGTGTTTAAAAATTCCTCAGATAGCTTTTTAATTTGATTATAACTTATTGTATGTCTATTTTTCTCAAGCTTTATTTTCTGTTCTAAATCACAAATTTGCTTTTTACATTTTTCAATTTCATTTTCTTTTTGAGTTTTAATTGATAAAAAAGTTTCATTATTGATAATATTTTCAAGTTTATCATTATATGTAATTTTTATCTGTTCATTAAGTTTATCTATTTTTGCAAGTAAACTTTGTTTTTCATCTTCTAATCTATG
>CANRPI010000060.1 GCA_947632475.1 uncultured Clostridia bacterium
AGGCAATAGAAAAAGCAAAGGCAGAATATAGGAAATATCAAGTTAAGACTATTAGTCCCGTAGAAAAAGAATATTTAAAAACAATAAAAGAAATAAATAATAAAATTGAAAAAAGGATAACAAACAAAAACATATATGAAAGTATTAAATCAAAGGGAAATAGAGGATTAAAGTGTTGACCGTATTTTTCAAATAATGTATAATAACCTTAACACATTAATTATCAATTAAAGGTGAACAAGATATAAAATTTTAGACTATTGGCAAAAGTATAAAAATTTTTGTTCAATAGTCTTTTTTTGGCAAATAATAAATAATATGATATAATTTCTTAAGCAACTAAAAAAACATTAACCAAAAATAAAAAAAAATAGGAGAAATAATTATGGAAAAAAATTTAAATTCAAAAAACATCATCTCAGTTGTTATACTACTAATAATAGCATTAACATCCATATTTGCAGTTTCAAATGTGGCAAGCTCATCAAAATTTCATGCTAAAACAATAAAAGCATTAGATGAGAAAAAAGTTACAGTTATGGAATTAACAGCAGCTACAGCTGGAACATCTACTGCAATTGCATTAATTCCAAGTGATGCAACCACGCCATTAGCAAATCAAATTATAAAATTAAGTTCATACTTACTTATTGTAATTGGAGCAATCTTTTTAGAAAAAATATTACTCACTTTAACAGGATATATAACATTTACTTTTTTAATACCAATATCTTGTTTATTATATGGAATTTATCTATTTGCCAAAAAACAATTTTTAAGAAACTTAGCAATAAAATTAAGTTTATTTGGAATAGTTATATTTATAGTTGTACCAATTAGTGTAAAAATTAGCGATTTAATAGAAAATACATATCAAACTACCATTAATCAAACTATTGAAGATGCAAAAAGCATTAAAGATGCGGCACAAGAAAGTACAAATAATAGTTCTAAAGATGGAGAAAATACAACTTGGTGGGGTGAAATTAGCTCAAAAGTAACAAATAGTATATCTAGTGCAGGAGACAATGTTTCCAAATGGATAGAAAAATGGGAGAACAAGCTTAGTAACTTTATAGATGCTATTGCAATATTAATAATTACATCTTGTGTAATTCCTATTATTGTGTTATTCTTTTTTATATGGATAATAAAAATTATATTTGGTATTAGTATTCCAACTCCAAATACTAAAAAAGACAATTAATTTCTTATTTAATAAGTTTGAATAAAATAAAAAATAAAAAAGGTGGAATATTAAAAATGTTAAATCAATTTTCAAGAACAGAATTGTTAATAGGAAAAGATGGAATAGAAAAACTTCAAAATGCAAAAATAGCCATATTTGGAATTGGAGGAGTAGGCTCTTTTGTAGTAGAAGGATTAGTAAGAGCTGGAATAAGTAATTTTGTATTAATAGATGATGATAAAGTCTGCTTAACTAATTTAAACAGGCAAATTATTGCAACAAGAAAAACAATAGGAAAACCTAAAGTTGAAGTAGCAAGAGAAAGAATATTAGAAATTAACCCAAATGCAAATGTAGAAATACATCAAGAATTTTTTATGCCAGATAGTAAAGAAATTTTAGATAATACAGTTGATTATATAGTAGATGCTATAGATACGGTAACAGCCAAAATAGAATTAGTTATAAGAGCAAATAAATTAAATATTCCAATTATATCTTGTATGGGAACAGGAAATAAATTAGATCCAACAAGATTTGAAGTAACAGACATATATAAAACAAGTGTATGTCCTTTAGCAAAAGTTATGAGAAAAGAATTAAGAACTAGAGGAATTAAAGAACTTAAAGTAGTTTATTCAAAAGAAGAACCAATTAAGCCAGATGAAACATTAGAATGTAGTTACACCAAAGAATGTATCTGTCCACCAGATACCAAAAGAAAATGCACAAATAGAAATCAAGTACCAGGAAGTATATCATTTGTTCCATCAGTAGCAGGTTTGATTGCAGCAGGAGAAGTAATAAAAGATATAATAAAAAGGTAAAATAGTTTAATAGCTATAAAAAAATTTAAGGAGGAGTGAAAATATATGTGCACAGCAATAACTTATACCACAAATAATCATTATTTTGGAAGGAATTTAGATTTAGAATATTCATATAAAGAAACAGTTACTATAACACCTAGAAATTATGAATTTAAATTTAGACAAGTAGAAAACATAAGTAACCATTATGCAATTATAGGAATGGCATATGTTACAGATAATTATCCACTTTATTATGATGCTATAAATGAAAAAGGACTAGGAATGGCTGGATTAAATTTTCCAGGAAATGCTGATTATAAAGAAATAGAAAAAGGCAAAGATAATATAGCACCTTTTGAATTTATACCATATATTTTAGCACAATGTTCAAATATTGAAGAAACCAAAAAATTACTAGAAAAAATAAATATTGCAAAAATTAATTTTAGTGATGAATTACCAGTATCACCATTACACTGGATAATAGCAGATAAAGAAAAATCTATAACTGTAGAAAGTGTTAAAGATGGTTTGAAAGTATATGATAATCCAGTTGGTGTTCTTACTAATAATCCAACTTTTGATATTCAATTATTTAACTTAAATAACTATATGAGTTTATCAACTGAACAACCAATAAATAATTTTTCTGAAAAATTAAACTTAGAAACTTATAGTCGTGGAATGGGAGCAATAGGATTACCAGGAGATTTATCATCTGCTTCTAGATTTGTAAAGGCAACTTTTACTAAAATGAATTCAAAATCTGGAAATTCAGAATCAGAAAGCATAAGTCAATTTTTCCATATATTAGAATCTGTATATCAACAAAGAGGATGTGTTCATATGGGAAAAGGAGAATATGAGATAACTATTTATACCTCTTGCTGCAATATGGATAAAGGAATATATTATTACACAACTTATGAAAATAGTCAAATTACTGCTATAGATATGTATAAGGAAAATTTAGATGGCAGAGAATTGATTAATTATAATTTAATAAAAGGTCAACAAATTTATATGCAAAACTAATGAAACAGATAAAAACTAAAAAAGGACCAATTAATAAAAAGATAGGAGCAATTTTTTCGTGGAAAGATTTGAAGAAATAGAAAGAACAATTATTACTAAATATCGCAAAAAAATATGGCACAAATTTATTAAAGGAATACAAGAATATGATATGATTCAAGAAGGAGACAAAATTGCAGTTTGCATGTCAGGTGGCAAAGACTCCATGCTTATGGCAAAGTGTTTTCAAGAACTTTTAAAACATGGTAAAATGAATTTTGAATTGGTTTTTCTATGTATGAATCCAGGTTATAATGAAATAAATAAGCAAAAAATAATTGCAAATAGCAAACTTTTAAATATACCAATTACTATGTTTGAAACAGATATTTTTGATAGAGTAGCAACAATTATTGATCATCCTTGTTATGTATGTGCAAGAATGAGAAGAGGGCATTTATATGAAAAAGCAAAAGAATTAGGATGTAACAAAATAGCTTTAGGCCACCATTTTGATGATGTTATTGAAACAATCCTTATGGGAATGTTTTATGGAGCTCAAATGCAAACAATGATGCCTAAAGTAAGAAGTACATCTCATCCAGGTATGGAACTTATTAGACCATTATATCTTGTAAAGGAACAGGATATTATTAATTGGAAAGAAAGAAATAATTTGCAATTTATTCAATGTGCTTGTAGATTTACAGAACATTATACAATGTGTGAAAATGCTGATGGTGCCTCAAAAAGAGAAGAAATGAAGAAACTTATAAAAGAATTAAGGCAAGTTTATTCAAATATAGATATGAACATTTTTAGAAGTGCTCAAAATGTTAATCTTGATACGATTATTTCTTATCGAAAAGGTGAATACACACATCACTTTTTAGATGATTATAACAAATAATGCATGCTTGACTTATAATTCTTATTTGATATAATAATTAAGGGGGATATAAATGAATAAAAAAGTAAAAATAATATTAGTAATATTAATAATAATATTATTAGGAGGAGGAGCAATTTTCTTATTAAAAACCAAATCAAGTAAATCTCAGCCAATAATATCAAACACAAATACTACATCTAATAATACAAAAGATGAAGAAACAGTAAACGAAGAACAGCCAATAAAAACAGTTTTAACATTAGAAGATGAAATTCAAAATAATACAATATGGTGTGGAACATTCCAACTTATATGGAATGATTTAAAAAATGAATTAGCAAAACAAGATATTGTATTTAATCCTCAATTAAAGGTAGTAGAAAATTTAAATAAAGAAACATTTAAAACAAGTGATATATCAGACAAATATTATTATAAAAAAGTAGGAATACCTACACCTGAACTAAAGAAAGAAATCAAGAAAGCGCTAAAAGAAAAATTTAATGAAACAAGTAGCATACTAGACAATTTTAATTGGAAAAATAAAGATGAAAAAGATTATTTCTTATATGCAATGTTAAAAAAAGAATTTCAATTTGAAAAAAAATTTGAAGAACTTGAAGATGGAAAATTTAAAAATTATGAAGATATAGAATATTTTGGAATAAAAGATGATGAAACAGGAGATTTAAGAAAACAAGTAGATGTATTATATTATAATTCAAAAGAAGATTTTGCAATTAAGTTAAAAACAAAACAAGAGGATGAAATAATATTATGTAAAAATCCAAATGGAAAAACTTTTAATGAAATTTATAAAAATATACAAGAACAAGAAAAAAACTATAAAGGAAATAAAGACCTAGAAGAAGGAGAAAGATTAAGAGTTCCAAAAATAGAGGTAGATGAGAAAAATGAATTTCCAGAAATCCAGAACAAAGAATTTTTATTTTCTAATGGTGAAGAATATTTAATAGAAAAGGCTATTCAAACAATAGAATTTGAACTAGACAGAACTGGTGGAAAAATTAAAAGCGAAGCGGGAATGATGATGATGTATACTGCCGTTGCAAGGCCTAAAGAAGTTAGAGAATTTTCTATTGATAATACTTTTGCAATATTTTTAATAGAAAAAGGAAAAAATGCACCATATTTTGCAGGAAAAATTGATGATATAACTAAATTTCAATAAAAATAAGTATTTGCAAAATAATAAAAAAGATATATATTATTATTTAAGAAAGACTAACTATTAATTGTCAATAGTTTTTCTAAAAAAAAATTTTTAAAATTTGTTAGATAAAAATTTGCATG
>CANRPI010000061.1 GCA_947632475.1 uncultured Clostridia bacterium
TTTTTCGATGTTAATGGTACAATATTCAACACTCCATTTTTGGGATTATCTTTTTTATTTAATACAACGCAATAATGCAATCCACCTAATTCACTACCTATGTTAAAACCTAGATTTACTTTTATTATATCTCCTCTATGAAATACGCCAGATTTAGTAACATCAAAATCTCTTTCTTGATCATGATAAACTGCGTAATCATGTATCCAATATGCTAATAATTCACTTTTTTTGTATTCACTTAATTCTATATGTTTCAAAAAAGACAAATCCAATCTATTTAAAGATTTATCTTTATGAATAATTGCATTATTTTTTATTTCTATTTCATCCTCATCCATAATATCAACTCCTTGTAATTATATATAGCAGCATTATATCAAACATTTGTTTTAAATGCAAGGTCATTTCATAAAATATCATGGTCATTTCATAAAATATTACAAATTGTAATCTTTTATGAAATGACCATGTATTGATACTCTTAACTATTGATTTTCTGCATATATAATGATAAAATATATGCAGAAAAATTAAAAATATATGCATATAAAAATACAAAATATATGAAGAAATAAAGGATTAATAAATGAAACAAATGAATGGAGTTGAAAATAACATGTCTAGTACTAATTCTAATGGTAAATTATTTAAACATTATGATTTTCCATCTATTTGCAATTCTGTATATGAATCTGCAATGAAGAAATTAATATCTTTAGCAACTGATGAAAAAACTAAAAGTATTGTAAGCAAATTATTATACGAAGGTGAATATGGTAATTTTTCAGTAAATAGCAATATGACCTCTCCAGACAACGCTTCACATGAAGGAGATAGACGTATAAATTATGCTAGCATGGCAATTTGCGCTCCAGACACCTTTGAAAAAATATCTAAAGATAATATAATTTTGTTTCATGGAACAAATTCTACTATTTTACCAGATATTTTAAAAAATGGTCTTCAAAGTGAAAGTGAAATAATTAATAATGGAAAAGAAATTACTACTGGTGAATATTCTTTTAATAAGCCAAGAGATTTTATTAGTTTTACAGATAAACCGGATTTAGCTCTAAGCTATTCTTTACAAAAACCAAATGCCAGCTCTAATGCTAAATCATCATTTTCAGTTATTATTGGTATGTCTGTAAATGAATTTGATAAAAATAATCCTGATATTCGACGTTGGTCTGTGCATTCAGATACACCAGAAGTTGGCATTTTAAAATGCTTACCTTCAAAATATATAAAAATGTTAGCTGTTCCACAAAGTAAAATTGATGAAGTAAAACAATTGACTTTAAAATATAACTTAGATAACATACAAATTGTTCCGGCAGAAGATTTCGTTAATTCTGTCTCTCTATCACATGATTGTGTAGGTTCTCATTATGTGTTAGATTCAAGTGAATTAATAATGGAAGGTACATCTTCATTTTCAAAGTTTAAGAAAGAAGATGTTAAGGAACTTGCAACTAGTCCAGATAGAAAATTAGGAAATATCCAAAAGTTGTTTTCTAAATTAAAAAATTTATTTTTAACAAAAGTGAAAGGAAATAATAAAGATGAACAATCAAGAGATTAATGATGTAGCAAAGGAAACTCTTACTGTTTTAAGTTATTTTGATGATAATTTGATTAAAAAGATACCTGAAAAATTTTTAGATTATCTACGTAATTTGGCATCTACTTCTAATTATGTTACTCATGTTGATGTAGAGAAAAAATTAGTTAATCAAGACATATCAGAGGAAAGTAAAGATTTAATAGCTTTAATTTATTATAGTTATATTGCAGATGAAGAAGAAAAAAAGGAAATTATTAAATCTTGGAATGAAAATGAACGTTTATATGAGAAACAATTAGAAGAAAAGTATAATCTAAATAATCTTTTTAAAAATAAAGCTGAAAAAATATATGAAGAAGATAATATATTGCCTATAGAATTCAAAGAAAAAAGTATCTTTCATAAAATATTGGATTTTATAAAAAATGTATTTAAGAAATAATGTCATAAAGTAAAAATAAATGTAAATACTTAAATTACGTGTTTACATTTATTTTTTATACCCTTTTATCTTTTTACTACTAATTTGTCAAATTTTGAGTGTATATATTTATCTAGCTTTACCATAAACTCATTTGGTTCAATTTCTTTTTTTGCAACCATGTCTAGCCCTTTTTCCCAACTGGCTGTAAGCTTTGGATTTAACATGTCAGGCATTGAATTACATATAATATCATAAATTATTTCTCCTTTTTGTGTTGGAGTTATAATTTGGGTTTTAGGATTTATTTGCATATATTGTATTCTTTCTAATTTTTTAATTATCTCTCCCCTAGTTGCACTTGTTCCAATTCCTGCCCCTTTTATCTGTTCTCTTAGTTCTTCTTCCTCTATTAATTTTCCTGCGTTTTCCATTGCTAAAATGATTGAACCTGAATTATACCTCGAAGGTGGTGATGTTTCTGCTTCTTTTATTTCAAGATTTTGTGTGATTAGTATTTGTCCCTTTTTTAATTTTTTCAAAATTTCTAAATCTGTTTGCTTTTCTTCTTTTTCTTCTTGTTTTGTATTTTCGCTATTTTGATTTGATAAATCTTTTTTATCATTTTCATTACTTTTTTCTACTATATCTTTTTTGGGTTTTGCAATTTCTAAATATCCCTCTTTTATGCATACTTTTCCGCTAGTACTAAATTCTTCAGCTGTTTTTGTTTTTTCGTCGTCTACTTCTAATGTGACTTGAATTTTACTATATTCTGCTGGTGGATAAAATATTGCTAAAAACCTTTTTACTATTACTTTATATATCTGCTTTTGCAATTCTGGTAAAGCATTATAGTTTTCATACCCTTGACCGGTTGGAATTATTGCATAATGGTCTGTTATTTTGCTGTCATTAACATATTTTGTTTTTAACAAATTTGTAGAATATTTTTCGTCTATCATTTTCTTTATGTATCCTTGAACTTCGTCATCTTTAAAACCTTTTGCTATACCATTTAAGTTCTTTTTTATTTCTTTTGCAATTGCAGTAGAAAGAACTCTTGCATCTGTTCTTGGATATGTTACTAGTTTTTTTTCATATAAATTTTGTATAATTTCTAGTGTCTCGTCTGGTTTTATTTTGAATCTTTTTGTGCATTCATTCTGTATTTCAGCTAAATTAAATAAAAGTGGTGCATTTTCTTTTTGTTTTGATTTTTTTAGTTCAGTTATTGTTGCTTTTTTGTTTGCTAAGGATAAAATAAATTCTTTTGCATCTTCTTCTTTTTTGAATCCTGTTTCATTGTATAACTTTGGAGATTCATATACTTTAGATTTAGGGGTTGCTTTCCATTCTGCTTTAAATGATGATTGTTCGTCACTAAATTCTCCAACTATTTTATAATATTTTGTTTTTACAAAGTTTCTAATTTCTCTTTCTCTTGATACTATCATCCCTAAAACACAAGTCATTACTCTTCCTACTGATATTGATGCTCTTTGCTCATTTATTTTGTTTGCTAGTGTTTTTCCATAAATTATGGTTAATAATCTTGAAAAGTTTATTCCTATTAAATAATCTTCTTTTGCTCTTAAATATGCACTATCTGAAAGACTATCATATTCTGATAAGTCTTTTGCTTCTCTTATTCCTCTTAAAATTTCTTCCTCTGTTTGAGAATCAATCCATACTCTTTTCATTTTTGCGTTTTTATTTGGCTTTGCCATCATAAATACTAATCTTTGTATATATTCTCCTTCTCTTCCTGAGTCACCTGCATTATAAATTTCTTCTATGTCTTCTCTTTGCATTAAACTTTTTATTATATTGAATTGATTTTCTACATTTGGAATTATCTCATATTTCCATTCAGTTGGTATAAATGGCAATGTGTCTAGTCTCCAAAATTTCAGTTTTTCATCATATTTTTCTGGATAACTCATTGTTACTAAATGTCCTACACACCATGTTATTATCCATTCATTTGATTCTAGATATCCATTTTTTCTATTTGTTGTTATTTTTAATGCTTTTGCAAATTCCATAGCTACTGAAGGCTTTTCGGTTATTAGTAGTTTTTTGCCCAATTTTATCATCCTTTATTTGTTTATATATTTTCTTTTAGATATTCACATGTTATTTTGTATAGTTCATTATATCTTTCCATAGTTAATTTATCATTGAAAGTTATTCTTTTATAAATATCTTCAAAATATTTTTTTTCATAAAGAAGTTTTAAACTATATTTGAAATTAATATCAAAAACATATGCAAATTGACTTATAACTGTATCAGCCGGAGTTTTCATTTTACTATAATCAATGTTTTTGTCTTTTTTAAATCCTATGTATACTTCATCAGTTATTTTATCGTCTGAAAAGTCTTCTTTTTCCCAAGCTGCCTTTTTTCCTTCAAATGTTAATAAATATAATATGTCTATTTTATCTGCATCTCTTATAATTTTTGTATGTAATAGCTCTCTTTCATTGTTTGTTTCTATTTTTTTAGGACTTCTGTTATGATTTAAAATTGCTTGTTTAATGATTTTGTCATATTTTCTGTCTTCTATAATTTTTTCTATTAAACCATCTTTAAATAAAATTTCTGCACCCAATTCTCCATGATTTACACTATTTTTGTCTACAAAAGTATTATATCTTTTTATTTGCTCAAATCTGCCTATATCATGTAGTAACCCTATAAGCTCTGCTAATTCTATGTCTTCATTTTCTAATCCTAAATTTTCTGCTATATTTCTTGCTACATTTGCTGTTCTTTCTATATGTGTTACTTTTAATCTTATTTTTTCATCTTCTATATTATATTGCTTTATATAATTGCTTATTGCCATTTTACTTTTTTTTATATCTATCATATTTCTTCATCTCCCAACTTATTTTCTATCATATACAACATATAATTATTACTTTTACTTCTAGATTGTATCATTTTTTTTAATTCAATTCAAGTGTGTCTTAAAGACGTCAGAAATAAAGATTAAATTTTTTTATTTATATATATTCCATCTTTTCTATTTCCATTTTTTGGTATTTTTATAGTT
>CANRPI010000062.1 GCA_947632475.1 uncultured Clostridia bacterium
CTAATGTTATATTAGCTGTTTCTGGTATTGTAAGGTCTTCTGTTATATCTCTCATAAAGCTAATTGTTGAATTTAAGTTTTGTGCATTTGCATAGATTATTGCTTCTTTAACACTTCTATAATATTCTTCTGAGCTTTCTCTCCTTACATATACTTTAAATTCTGAGCTTGATAGTAGTGTTGATGTATAATAGTCATTTTCTACAGTAGTTGTAATTACATATCCTTCTCTAAATTTTGGTGCTTCTATTGTATAATATCCTGGATTTGTTTTTCCTTGTAATTTACCACTATAATAATTAACTTGAGTTTTTTCACCAGCATATATTGCAAACTCTTCTCCTATAATAGTTGGGTCTTTTAATTTGATTGCTTTTGAAACATCACCTAATGTAATAGTGTTATTGTGTGTCATACTCTTTATTCCATACTTTGTTCCTACTATAGTTCCACTAATTATATGTGTTGTGGAATTTGTAGATTGAGATATTGCAGATTCTTTACCAGTTATAAATGCATCTTGTACTTGTATTCTTCCCATATATGCTGTTATTGCAATACTTTCTGGTGCTTCAAGTGTACCATTTTTTACTAATAAATCTCCGTTTTCCTTAACTGTAATTTCTTTATCTCTTGTAAGTGTAAATTCATTTAAATCTAACACTACTTGTTTATTAATTTCTACAGTTGAAGAATCTTTTGCATCTTGTAATAAAGTAACTGCTTCTCCTACTTGTACTGCTTTTATAGCTTCTGATAATAAAACATATTTTTTACCATTTGCACTAAATTTTGGTGTTACTAATGTTCCTGTTCGTGTACCATCTTCTTTTATCTCTTCATTTATTAAGTATTCTTCTGGTAATTTAGTTGGTTCTCCATACATAATTTCTCTTGCTGTGATGTTTCCATCAAACCAATTAAATCTTCCTGTTGTGTGAACTCCAAATTCCTTTCCTATTATAACTGGTGTAGTTACATCTACCACATTATCTTCTGTTCCTATAGTTAGTGTTCCTTTATTCTTAATTGCTATACTATTTATAGCTTCTACTTTTCCACTTAATATTGTTAAATTTGCTCCTTGATGGTTTAAAATTGCTTCTACTGATTGAGTATCAGTTTTTATATTAGCATTTTCTACTGTCATATCTCCATAATTTAGAATAGCATTATTATTTTTTGAAGTAATTTCACCATTTTCTATTATTACAGAAGCATGTACTAAGTTGTGGATTGCTATATTATTAGTAGATGATACTGTTCCATTTTTCATTAAAACTGTTCCGTCGTTGAATATAGTTTCATCTGTATTAGTTATACTTCCTGATTCTAATATTAAGCTTCCTTTGTTATTTATTCTTCCTGTTATTAAAAATTCTCCTATTTCTAATGTAATTATCTTTTGTTTTGGTATATCAAAGCTTTCTGTTACATTTTTTAGTATTCTTACTGTTCCTTCTTTATTTATACTTTCTATTGCAGAAGCTATTGTTGGATAATACATTTTTCCTACTAATGCTACACTGTTTGCTTTATCTACTACTATTATGTTGTAGTTTTTAGTTAGTTTAGTTCCATCATAATCTTCTATAACTATTTCTAGTTCTACAGTTCCTTGCTTTACACCCTTTATTCCATAAACTTTTTTATATCCAATAACTCTTTCACTTTCATCTTTTACTTCTTCTGATTTATCAATACTTGAATCTAGTGCTAAATATTGTTCATCTGCAATTTTTAAGGTAATTGATTTTGGTTCTCCTAAATAGTTTATATTTATTGGTAAAATTTCGTCTATACCTATGATTTCTTGTAATCTTATTTCTACATTATTTACTTTTTCTTTTACATTTGTTACTTCTGTAGTTTTAGATATTATATTTCCCGCTTTATCTTTAACTGCAACATACCATGTTCCATTTTTTCCTACTGCTTTTGTAAAGGTTTTTTCTATTAAATTTTCTTCTGTTAAGTCTTCCCATTCATAATCTTGCTCACTTTGTGTAATGCTAATTTTACTTACGCCACTTAAAGTATCTTGTATATTTGGTACTACTATATTTACTGTATTAGCAGATTCTCCCTCTACTCTTATTTCATCCATTGTTGGGGCTTGTTTATCTATTCTAACTGTTTCTAGAGTATTTTCTGATTTAATTCCAAATACAGAATATGAGTAAGCTGTTATTTCAGATATTCCTTCTGTTGTTAATTTAACTTTTTTACCTTCTATTAGTTCTTGTTCTTCTTGAACTATGGCTCCTGTTAATCCATATATGTTCTTTAATATTGCAACTGGGCTAGTTTTATTTGATTCTAAACTTAATAAAACATCACTATTATACCATTTTTCTTCTACTGCACCCTCTTGCAATGTTTCATCTGCATTATCTATATGGTCTTGAACATCCTCAGTTTCATTTTCTACTACTTCTTCAATATGTATAATTGGTTTTTTAGGTAATTTTTCTTCTACCTTTTCCATTGTATCAAATGTGATATATCTAATCATTATAGTTATATCTATTATGTCAAGCTTTCCATCCATATTCATATCTACTGATAGAAATGATAAAGTTGGTAGATTGTAATTAGTTTTATCTACAATATATCTAATTAATTTTATTAATTCTAGTTGTTCAATTTTCCCATCACCATTTGTGTCTCCAATTACACTAATTATATATTTATCATTTTCTTCTGTTTCTACATCATCATCCTCTATTACTTCATCTTGGCTTTGAAGTTCATGAGGTTCTTGTGATGGTTCTGGGCTAGGTTCTACATCATCATCTTCTGGTAGTTTTGTAACTTGTTTTTCATAAGTTAATACCATTCCTGTTCCAATGTTTCCAGAAGATACTTCTTCTTGTAAAGTATCATCTTTATATATATGTATTAAATCACCACCAATACTGAATTTTTGTTTAAATTCCTCAATATCAGTTTCTGGATCAACTCTACATATAAGATTATATAGTTCAGAAATTGTATATTCTTCACTAGTTAATTCCCTTTCTAATTTCCTTTCTAAACTCAGTTTTTGTAAGCCACTTCTATTTTCTCTTGATTGACTTATCGAGCCTATACTTTTAGTTTCTTTCACAAATACTGACATTCCTAAAATTATTGTTGTTAATAGCCCAATACTTAAAATTAATTTTCTCTTTTTAAGTAAATTCATAATACTTCTACCTCCATACCTATCTAATATTAGCTTAGCACAGGAATTTTACTTTGACAATAGTCCATTTTTTACCTTTTTTCTAATATTTGAGATATATTTACGGAAGCTCATATTTGTTTTCTTAATGAAAATTATTACATTTTTTTTACTTTTTTGTTACAAAGGACTATATTTTCCCTTGAAACCACTACGCATTCTTTGTTTTTAAAGCATATAAAAAGAGTAAATTATTTTATAATTTACTCTTGACTTTGATTAAATTCTTATCATATTTATTATTGGATTGGTTGATCCTTTATCATTTGGATTAACTCTGGCATAGCTATTTCATCATTTGCAAACATTTTAAACATATTTATATCATTTTGTGTAATCTCTAATCCTTCTATTGCTAAATCACTTTGTATGTTTTCTATATTAAAATTAAATTTTTCTTCATTAAACATTTTTATTCTCCATTTCTATTTTTATAATTTAATATTATGTATTTTCAATTATTACTATAGTTTTGTACAGTTTTTATTATTCACTACATTTCTATTATACCACAAAATCGTCAAAAAGTACAGCTTTTTAATCAAAATAACTACTTATTTCTTCTAACTTTTCAAATCCAACTTGCCTTAATACTTCATATGCAACAATTGCTACCGAATTTGATAAATTCAAAGAACGTAAATGTTCTCTCATTGGTATTCTAATTGTTTGCAATATGTATTTTTTTAGTAAATCTTCTGGTAAGCCTTTAGTTTCTTTTCCAAATAAAATGAATATTTCATTTGATTTTGCATAATTTACATCTGAATAGCAGTTTTTTCCTTTTGTTGTAGAAAAATACAATGTATTTTCTTCTGGTGGATATTTTTCTAAAAATGCTTTCAATGACTCATGCATTTCTATTTCTAGTTTATCCCAATAATCAAGCCCTGCTCTTTTTAAATACTTATCTGTTATTTCAAACCCTAATGGTTTTACTAAATGCAATTTAGCACCTATTGCTGCACAAGTTCTTGCAATATTTCCTGTATTCTGTGGTATTTCTGGTTCTACCATAACAATATTAAGTTTCATTTAATCTATCTTAAACCTCTCTTAGTTTTACCATTAATCTTTGTTTTCCATGATTTGTACAAGTTACTAAAGTAAGTTCTCTTATTCCATTATCTCTAGCCGTCTTTTGATTTGTACATTCTACATCTGTTGGTTCTATAACTTTTTTATCAATTACTTCATATTCTACTGTTTCTCCATCTTTTGTTGTTAAATCAGTTAGTGTTGCTCTGTCACCATTTTGTAATTTATGTAAATATCCAAACATTTTATTACTTGAATAATAATGTCCTGCAATACAATAGTTTCCTATTTGATTTGGTTTTGGTCCAAAGAATTTATTAAGTGAGACAAATAATAAATCTTTTGATGTAGCTGAAAGCACTTTGTAATCTAGCCCTATTTTTGGTATTTTTAATCTAGATTCTATGGTATATTTAACACCATCTGTAGATGTATAAATTTTTTGCTTTAATGAACTTGTTTCTTCTTTTGGTTTTTCTTCTACAATTGGTAATACATCTAGCATTTCATCTATGTGCTCTTCTTCCTCTTCTTTACCTAAGAAAACAAGAATTATATTATCATTTTCTTCTTTTGATATTACTGCTTCATCTTCATAATCAAATTGTGCTTCTAGCTCTTTCATGACTTGTTCGCCTTTATTTATTTCATATTGAGCATATAT
>CANRPI010000063.1 GCA_947632475.1 uncultured Clostridia bacterium
TACATAGAAGGTTATATCTTTTACTTGTGCATATCCATCTGGTGCTAATATTTCTTTTAATGTATATGTTTGGTCTATTTTTCTTGTTTCTTCATATTGGTATAAGTTTGGTATTGTTATATTTCCACCTGAATCTGTTGTGTAGTCATCTATCTTTTCTGTTCCTTTAAATAATCTAAATTTTACTCCTGCTAGTGGCTCATCTTCTCCTTTTACTACTTTCTTTATTTTTAATGTGTATTCTGGTATTTTTTCGTTATCTATGTTTAAAGTTAATATTGGTATGTTTTCTGCTTCTTGTACTTGTGCACTTGTTACTAAATTTTGTCCGTTTTCTTCTACTTTTTCTACTGTATAGTTTCCATCATTATTATTTATTATAAATAGTATTCTTCTTGCCAAATAATACCCATCTGCTTTTATTTCCTCTAGGGTATATTGCTCTCCTATACTTAATCCTGTTAAAGTTACTTCTCCAGTTTTATTTGTTGTTATGCTTCTTCCGTTCTCAAAATTCTTTCCTGTTATTTTAAAGCGCACTCCATTTAATTTTGTTTCTTGACTTTCTTTTTGTGTTTTTACTATTTTTAAAGTTGCTTTTACTTCGTCTTCTACTTGTACTTGTACTTTATATCTTCCATTATCTTGTGGTTCTACTACTTTTATTGATTTTGAGTTTCCATTAACTGTTACTTCATCTACTAATTTTAATATTTCACCATCTTCTGTTACTTTAAATTTTATTTCTGCTTCATTTAACTCATAGTTTTTTGGGCTTTTTATTTCTTTTATTACATATGTTTTATCTACATATAAATCTGTTAATGTTAAGCTTCCATTGGCATCGGTTATTTTTGTTTTTCCCTCTTTTGCATTTTCTTCTTTTATGTAATATGTTGCTCCTGATACTGTATTTTCTTTTCCTTTTTGGTATTTTATTAATTCTAAGTCGTATTGTTTTGCTATCATTATTCCTACTTTATTTGGTTCTGTTTGTGTTGGGTATCTTCCTTCTGCTGTATCCAAACTAAAATATACTGCGTGGTGACTATATGATATTTTGTTATATTCTACGTTTGTTGGAACTAAAACTTTATAGTTAATATTATATTTAGCATTTTTTTCTATTTTGTTGCTTCCAAAATCTATTAGATAGCTTTTTACATTTGTAAAGTCTGATGGATGCTCTTGCCAGTTGTTGCCATCTCCATTTAAATTGGTTGTTGCTTCTGCATTTTCACTATAATATACTTTTGCTATTGATTTCAAACTATCTGGTAATGTTATAGCACCTTGCATTTTTAAATCATATTCTGAATCTAATACTCCGCCATTTATTACATACTTATTTCCTGCAAAAGGTACTCTTCCTAATATTTTTATCTCACTTATTGTATTACTATAGTTATTGGTTAGTTGTATATTTATAGTGGCTGTCTTTTGTGTTTTTTCTACATTTGCCACTTGTGGAGCAATAGTTACACTTTCTTTATTATCATAGTCTGTTATTGTCTCACTTGTAAGTAATGAACTTGGAGATAGTAAACTTAAATTTGTACTTGTTCTTCCTATTGCTTCTGTTGTATTTAGATCTACATCTAAATCATAACTATCTGTAGTTTTATATGTACTCCAATATTCTACTGCATTTGCATTATAATAATATAATTCTACTTGTTCTGTTTGTGTTGTTGCTGTTGGGTTTGGTGTTATATCACAATTTATTACTACATTAAATGTATTAGGAATATTATTTTCAGTATTTATTTTTATGTAATAATCATTTCCTCCTTTATATTGCTCATAACTTAATATGTTTACTATTGGATTCGTACTTCTAACTTCATTTATTTTTACATCTATTATATTTGGTAGTTTTACTAAAAATACTCCATTTTGCCATTTTGCTTGGTTATATTTTTCATTTGCTGTTGTTTGTATAGTTATGTTTACATTTTTTTCTGTTACTTGTGTTGATATTGAAGTTTTATTTAAAATTATATCTGATATAGCATATGGAGCTTCATATTTTGCATTTGCAGTATCTACTTTTATTAATTCATTTCCTATATACCCACATAATGTTGATTTAATATGTTCTAACTCCATAAATGAATCTAAATCATAATGTTCTGTAATATATTCATCGTCTAATTGTTTTATGTTATACACATATAAACTTTGTTCTTTATTTGTCTCGCTAGTTTCTATTCTTATATGTTTTACTGGTGTTTTATAATAGTATGGATTACTCGAACTATATTTGCTCCAGTTGTCTTTATTGAATGTTACAAGTAATTCATCTAACTCTTCATCATATACTTTTATTTCTCCTTCTTGTCCTAATAATGATAATGGATTTGAGAAGTAAATTCCTACATTGCTTGTTACTTCTTCCATACTTACACTACTAGAATTTGTTTTTATAAATTGGTCTACTACCTGTATTTCATTATTTTTTGTTTCTTTCATTATTATTTTTCTATTTCCATAGTTTGTTCCTACATATCCATACCATGTTACTAAATAATTATCATCTTTTTCCTCGCTTGATAAACCATTATATAATTTTAATGGTTTTTCTTTTGATACTATATACCTCTTTGTTGGTTCATATACATATTTTCCTATAGTTATATCAAATGATGGTGAATATACTGGTACAGGTTTAGGTCCAGGTACAGTTGTACTTGGTTTTTGTGGTTTTTTATATGTTAAAACAATTGTTGATTGTGGTTTAGTTGATACTTTTGGATTAGTAAATTCACTATTTGTATTATTATGTCCTTCATAATATGCTTTTACTGGTATACGTAATTCTACTGTTTCTATTCCTGTAGCCTTATATGCTTCTAAAGGATATACTACTTTTATTGTATAACTATTACTTCTTGATATTGTATTTGTTACTATTTTTGTGCCATTATCTAATGTAGATTCTCTTTCTATTGTAAATTTTCTTGTATTTGGTTCATAATTAAATTCTACATTACTACTTGTACATTCTACTCTTAAAGGTGCTTGATCATTAAATAATGGTATTGTTCCTTCTACTACTGATTTCTTTAATATTAATTCTTCTTTTGTTTCTCTAGTACTTACTGTAAAATCTAATTGCAATTCATCTTTTTCTTCATCTATTGCTGTTTCTATGTCTCCTTTTTGATTTGTATTTGTTATCTGTACTCCTACACTTCCATGCCAATCTACATCAAATTGTACTTCTTTTGTACTTTGTACTCCTTGTTCTTGTCCGTCTGGTATATATGTTCCTGTTAATTTTACTGTTCCTTTTTTGCTGTATTTACTTGTATCATTATTGGTTATAGCTGATTTTATAATTCCTGAAATCAACTTTTGTGAACCATTATTTACTGTATTTAAATTAATTGTCTTTATATTATTTCCTATTGTATTGTCTCTTATTATTGGATCTTTTGGTAAACTTGTTTGAAGGGTAAAGTTTTCTCCATTTATGGTTATTACACCATTTTCTAAACGCCCATTAGTTTGCACTTTAAGTTCCATGTATAATGTATCCGTTTCTTTTACATTTCTACATGTTCCTCTTATACTTTCTGCTATTCCATCATGATTTAAATCACGCAAAAAGAATGCATCAAATTTAACACATTCGTTAGTATCTGGTACATTTTCTTCTCCTGGCTTAACTTGCTCATATGTCATTGACCTTGCAATTTCACCCATATCTTGTGGCTCTATTTGGTTATAGCCTCCTACTAAGGCTATTACAAGTACTATTACTGTTGCAAGTATACTTGCTCCTACTAGTAGCTTTTGCTTAATGCCTCTCGCTTGCTTTTCGCCCTTATTCTTAATAGCTCTAACTTGCTTTTCGCCATTTTCTTTATTTACTTCAGTTTCAGCTTTAGCTTTACGTTTAGCCTTAATAATTTTAGCTTTTTCTGTAACTTTTTTCTTCTTAGCCTTTGGCAAAATTGTTTCAGGTACTTTCTCCTTCTCATTTAGATTTTCGTTTTGGTTTTGATTCTCGTCCATGTGTAGTTTACCTCCATACAAAAAACAATAAAAATAATATAAAACATAGTTTTAAAGTTTATATTTATATATATAATTATAAATTCTTGTAAAGAGCTTGTAAACAGCATGAAAGCTGGTAAATTGCACCATTTACCAGCTTTCTTTACGGATTATTTATTTTGGGTTATTATTAAAAATTATTTACATTTTTGTCACATTTTGACTATTTTTTGGGCTTTATTTTTCATAACTTGTATTTCCGTAAGTTTTTTGTTTGTAATAATTTAAGATAGATTATCTAAACATCTATATATTACTTCTTCTAATTTTTTAGTATCTATCACAGATTCTATGCTTGCTTCTAAAATTTCCTTAGGAGTGCTTTTGCTTAAGTTTAAGTTGTAGCCATTTTTTAATGCTAATTGTCTAATGAACTCTCTATTTGCACGTCCATTTCCTTCTCTGAAAGGGTGAAGCACATTTAACTCCGATAAATAATAACTAAGCCTTTTAGCCATTTCCTCCTTTGATAAATTAGCTAAATAATTTTCTTTTTTTAAACTTTCTAATAACTTATCTAATTCTTGTTCGATGTATTCCCACATTGCAAATCTGAACTCTCCTTTTGCAATGTTTTCTTCCCTAAGTTTTCCTGCAAATGGGTAAATATCTTCAAACAAATATTTATGAATTGATAAAAAATGTTCTTTATCAAATTTACCTGTAATTCCTTTTTGCCTTAAGTCTAAAGATTTTGCTGCTGTTATTTTTGCTTCATAAAAGCTTAAATCTTTTGAGTTTCTTA
>CANRPI010000064.1 GCA_947632475.1 uncultured Clostridia bacterium
CCACTTTAGCTCAGCTGGCCAGAGCATCGCACTTGTAATGCGAGGGTCCCCAGTTCGAATCTGGGAAGTGGCTCCATTTAAGGTCAATAGTTTTGAGGAATCTCTTAATTGTTGGCTTTTTATTATCAAATAAAATAAAAATGAAAAAGCTAAAAAATAATTATAATCTTTTTAAATAAAATTTGTGTATAGGAAAGGATTTAGATAAAAATGAAAAAAGTAGCAATAATAACAGGAGCATCACAAGGAATAGGAAGACAAATAGCAATAACACTTGCAGAACAAGGAATACAAGTCATAGCAAATTATAATAAATCTGAGAAAGAAGCAATAAAATTAAAAGAACAAATGAAAGAACAAAACATAGAAATAGACATTATAAAAGCGGACGTAACATCAAGAAATGAAGTAAAAAAAATGATAAAATATGTTTTAGAAAAATATAAAAAAATAGATATACTTATAAATAATGCAGGAATAAGTGAATATAAAATGTTTATAGATGAAACAGATGAAGATTGGAATAGAGTTATAAATACAAATTTATACTCTGCATTTATTGTAACTCAAGAAGTTTTACCAAATATGATACACAATAAAAATGGATGCATAATAAATATATCATCAATTTGGGGGATAGTAGGAGCATCATTAGAAGTATTATATTCAATTTCAAAAGCTGGACTAGATGCAATGACAAAAGCTTTAGCAAAAGAGCTAGGACCATCAAATATTAGAATAAACTCAATTGCACCAGGATTTATTAAAACAAAAATAAATGAAAAATTTAGTGAAAAAGAAATTGAATCAATTACTCAAGAAATTCCTTTAGAAAGGATAGGTAATACAGAGGACATTGCAAAATGTGTTAATTGGCTTATTGAAGACAATTATACTACTGGACAAGTAATATCAATAAATGGTGGATGGGTAATATAAAATTTAATGAAATAAAAAAATAAAAGTAGATTTTTGTGTACTGAACCCAAATTATTAAACTTATTTTGTCTAATAATTTGGGTCTATTTCATTTATATCTACTTTTTTATTATTTCATTAAATTAATTATTTGAATTATCAATTACCTTTCTTTTATAGTTTCCTGAGATTATTTTTGGAAGGTAAGTTATTATTTTATATACTGCTAAACGTATTTTTTTACTCCATAAATATGATTTTCTAAGTTTTCTAGCAGAACCTAAAGAAACTGGTTCATCTTCTAAAACAATTAATTCATTTTGAAGTTTTTCTAAAGGGAAAATATAATTTTGACCATCATTATTATCCCATATATCATTATTGCCTCTGAAACAGAAATTAAAAGTATCTTCTCCACATAACTCAATTTCTGCTTGGAAACCTAATTCTGTTTTTTCCATTTCTATGTCATTTACATTATCCCAATTAATTCCAAAGCCATAATGAATAGAGACTTTTTCTACTTGTTCTTGAAAAAGTTTTCCTGTATATGATATTTTTACAATTGAATTTTCTACTAATTTATCAGTATTAAAAAAGATGTTTTTTGTTAATTCCATTTATTTTCTCTCCTTATTTATCTTTTGCTAGCATTATTATAATATTAAATTTTGTAATGTTCAAGTGTTTTTTGAAAAATTTTGTATTTTTTTAAAATTTTTTGTAAAAGGTAATAAAAAAAATGTATCAACATACTATAAAATAAGGAGTTTTAATCATATGAAAAATATAAGAAAAATAAAATTTTTATGAGAAGAAAAACAACACAAAAATATTGTAAAAAAACGTATTTTGTGTTAATATTAAAAAGGAATAAATAAAGAGGGGAAAAAATATGGGAAAAAGTATCACCAAAAATAAGAATTTGGAGGAGAAACCTATGAAAAAACCAAAAGAAGGAAAAGATAAAACTGTAGAAGAAAACACTTCCAAAAACGAAGAAAAAAAATTTAAACCAGTAGTAAAAAGTAAAAAAGAAATACAAAAAGAAATGGAAAAAATGGTAGCAAAAAGAAAGAAAAGAAAGAAAGTAATAATAGTTTCATCAATAACGATTGGAATAGCTTTTATTATAATATCAATTTTTTCTACAATATTTGCTTTATTAAACATAAATAATGATAAAATAATTAGTGGAATTTCTATAGAGGGGATAGATGTTTCAGGACTTTCAAAAGAAGAGGCATTAGCAAACATCCAAAATATATATAATGAAAAAATGCAAAAAGACATAAATATAAAATACGAAGAATATGAAAACTCATTAAATCCAACTGCAATGGAAGTTAAATACAACATAGAAGAAGCTATAAACGAAGCATATTCTGTAGGTAAAGACAACAATATATTCATAAATAACTATCAAATATTATTTACTTTAATAGGAAAAAAAGATATAAAAGTAAATATGAGTTTAAATGAAGAAATAACAAAACAATCAATAGAAGATATAGGAGCGAATTTACCAGGAATAGTAATAGAATCTAGTTATGCAATTGAAGGAGAAGAACTAATAATTTCAAAAGGAAATACAGGAATACATATAGATACAGACAAACTATTAGAAAAAGTAAAAGAAAATCTACAAGATATAAATGCGAAAGAAGACTACATACAAATTCCAGTTATAACTAAAGAACCAACCCCTATAGATATAGAAAAAATTCATAGTGAGGTATGCAAAGAACCACAAGATGCTTACTATGTAGAAGAGCCTTTTGAAATACATCCAGAAGTTGAAGGAATAAGTTTTGACATAGAAGAAGCAAAAAAAATTTTAGCAGAAGAGGGAAAAGAAGAATATGTAATTAAATTAACAATAACAAAACCTAACATAACAATAGAAAAAATAGGTTCAAAAGCATTTCCTAATCAATTATCTACATTTACAACAAGATATGATGTAAGTGATAGAGACAGATCAACCAACCTAGAACTTGCTTGTAGTAAATTAGATGGAAAAGTAGTATTAGCCGGAGAAACATTTTCATATAATCAAACATTAGGTCCAAGAACAGTAGCAACTGGTTATAAAAATGCAAAAATATATTCCAATGGGCAAGTAGTAGATGGAATAGGAGGAGGAATCTGTCAAATATCAAGTACATTATACAATTCTGTATTAATGGCAAATTTACAAATTGTAGAAAGAAGAAACCATCAATTTGTTACATCATACGTAGATGAAGGAAGAGATGCAACAGTAGTATATGGAGCAACAGACTTTAGATTTAAAAACACAAGAAAATATCCAATAAGAATTTCTGCAAGTGCTAAAAATGGAATAGCAACAGTATCAATTTATGGAATAAAAGAAGAAAATGAATATACATTTGAATTTTCAAAAAAAATAATATCAACAATTCCACAAACAGTACAATATATCGAAGATAGCACATTAGAAGTAGGAACCGAACAAATAAAGCAAAAAGGAACAAATGGTTTAATAGTAGAAACATACATTACAAAAATGTTAAATGGAAAAGTAGTATCTACAAAATTGTTATCAAAAGACACATATAATGCATTAGCAAGAATCGTATTAAAAGGAACAAAAACAGTACAAATTCAAGCCCCAACTACATATCCTCAAGTATCAGAACCAGTACAGCAAGAATCAGTACCAGAAACACCTAAAGAGACTCAGCCACAGGAACAAACAACCCCACAAGAACAACCAGAAACAGATACACAAGAAACAGTTTCTACACCACAAACAAATACAGAAACTTCTAAAAAACAATAAATAAAAATAGTCCCAAATTTAGTTTTTACTAATTTGGGATTATTTTTTAAGTAAGCAAAGTATCATCATTTTCAATCCAGTTCTTGACATCTTCAATTCTATATTCAGTTTTAGAATCACGCATAACCACTTTTTCAATACCAGCATTAATAATCATTCTTTTACATAAAGTACAAGGCATATTATCTAAAACATACATACCATTTCTTTTATTAATTCCAACTAAATATAAAGTAGAACCAATCATATCCTTTCTTTTAGCACTAATAATTGCATTTTGTTCACTATGAACAGAACGACATAACTCATATCCTGCCCCAGATGGAGTATTATTTTGCTGCCTAGTACAAAAATTCAAATCCAAACAATTTTTTCTACCTCTAGGAGCACCAGTATATCCAGTAGAAATAATCTCATCATTTTTTACAATAACACTACCATAATTATTTCTTAAACAAGTTCCCCTTTCAGTAACTATTTCTGCAATGTCTAAATAATAATTTATTTTATCAACTCTTTCCATTTTATTCACCAATCTTTCTATAACTAGACTATTGCCATACTTAATTTTTTAAATTATATCATAAAGAATAAGGTATTGACAAGTAAAAGAAAAAATACTATAATAATAAAGTAAATTTGTAAATGGGCCATTAGCTCAGCTGGTAGAGCAGCAGACTCTTAATCTGACGGTCGGAGGTTCGATCCCTCTATGGCTCACCATTTCAGAGGTTTTAGATACAAATATAGATTCTCAAGTCTTAAGTATTTAAACCTTTTTTTGTTAATATTTAGGAATTTATTATTCAAAAATTTTAATTTTTAAACTTTATTTTGCTAACAAGTATCAAAAAAATAGTAAATAATGTAATCAGCATTGAGGAATAAAAATTTTTCGCAATAAATTTAGTAGATAAAACACAAATAGAACTTCTTTGTGATAAAATA
>CANRPI010000065.1 GCA_947632475.1 uncultured Clostridia bacterium
AAATTTTTATTTATTTTATCACAAAGAAGTTCTATCTGTTAAATTTATTGCGAAAAATTTTTATTCCTCAATGCTGTGCTCATAATTTTTGTGACATGTAATACTTAAATTGCATTATAAAAAACATTATTAATGATATAACAAAAATATAACGAACATACAAAAATTATCAAAATAAAAGCTTACTAATGCCAAGAACAATTAATAAAATACCTGAGATAATAGACCAGATATTATCAGAAACCTTAAAAAAATTTCTAAGTTTAAACCCAGAAAAAATTCCAAGCCATAAAAAAACAAACTGAAAAATACTAACCAAAAAAGGGAAAAAAGTAGGATTAATACCAATAATACTACCACCTATTCCTATGCAAATACTATCCAAAGAAAGAGCAATTCCCAAAATCAGAGACTCTTTAGCATCAATATCATTAGAATTATCCAAATCAGAAGACTTAGGATTATTTATAGCTTGAAAAACAATAAACAAGCCCATAAAAATTAAAATGCAAGTACCAATACAGTTAGCAAAAAAATTAGAAAAGAAACTCTTAATCAAATTACCAAGCCAAATGGAAATAGTAGAAAAGCAGAAAGAAACTAAAAAAAGAACAAGCTTAGCAAAATTAGAAATTTTAGTATTATTAATACCATATGTAATTCCAATGCTAAGAGAATCTATACTACTAGAAACGGCCAAAATTATAGTATTAAAAAACATAATTGCCAAATCCTTCCTTATATTAACTTAAGGTACAATAAAAAATATAAATACCTTATTAACATAATATGATAAAAACTTAAAAATGTTTTATACATATTTATAGTACAAGCCACATATAGTTAAATAAAGAAAGTGCTAAGAAAGAGCACAAAATATGTACTAAGGAGAGATAAATATGTGGGAAACTTTAAGAAAAGAAGAAGTATTAAGAAATTTTAAGGTAGACAAAAAAAGTGGGCTATCTGAGATGGAAGTAAAATTAAGAAAGCAGAAATATGGCGACAACAAATTACAAGAAAAAAAGAAAGATCGTTTACTAATCAAATTTTTCAAACAATTTAATGACTTTATGATAATTATTTTAATAATTGCGGCAATAGTATCAAGTGCTATATCGGCAATTCAAGGCGAAAATGACTACATAGATGCAATTATAATTATTGCAATAGTTGTTTTAAATGCAATAATGGGAGTGGTACAAGAAGCAAAAGCGGAAAAATCAATAGAAGCTTTGCAACAAATGACACCACAAAAAACGAAGGTAATAAGAGAGGGAGTAACAAAAGAAATAAATGCAAAAGAACTTGTACCAGGAGATATTGTAATTTTAGAAGCAGGTGTTTATGTACCAGCAGATTGTAGATTAATAGAAAGTTTTAATTTAAAAGTAGAGGAATCAAGTTTAACAGGAGAAACAGAAGGGGTATTAAAAGATGCGAATATGATATGCAAAAAAGATGTAAATTTAGCGGACATGTTAAATATGGCATTTATGGCAAGTATAGTAGTAAATGGACATGCAAAGGCAGTAGTTACTGAAACAGGAATGAATACTAAAGTAGGAAAAATAGCAAATATGATAATAGAAAATGAAGCACCAGAAACACCAATTCAGAAAAAACTAGCACAAGTTGGAAAAACGCTTGGAATAGTATGTTTAGCAATTTGTTTGATAATATTTGTAATAGGACTAATAAAAAACATAAATCCAATGGAAATGTTTATGACATCAGTTGGGTTAGCAGTTGCAGCAATACCAGAAGGGTTACCAGCAATAGTTACAATAATGCTGTCAATTGGAGTAACAAAAATGGCAAAGAAAAATAGTATAGTAAGAAAGTTGCCAGCAGTTGAAACACTAGGAAGTAGTAGTGTTATATGTTCAGACAAAACAGGAACTTTAACTCAAAATGAAATGAAAGTAGTACAAGTAGTTGGAGAAAATAAGAGCCTTGCAATAGAACTTGCAGCAATGTGCACAGATTGTGAAATAATGTATAAAGATGGAAAAACACAAATTCAAGGCGAACCAACAGAAATAGCATTAGTAAATAAGGCTTTAGATGAAGGAAAAAGCAAAACAGAGCTTTACAATAAACAACCTAGAATAAATGAAATTCCATTTGATTCAAATAGAAAAATGATGTCAACAATTCACAAAATTGGAAATAAATATAGAATTATAACAAAAGGTGCACCAGATGTACTTTTAGAAAAATGTGCTAGAGAAATATCAAATTTAGGAAGTAGTGTAGAAAATCAATATTTAACTAAAGCAATACAAAAACAAAGAATAAAAGATGATAACTTAAAAATGGCAAGAAATGCACTAAGAGTAATAGCAGTAGCTTATAAAGATTTAGACTATTTGCCTTCAAAAATAGACTCGAGCACTATTGAAAACAATTTAACATTTGTAGGGTTAATAGGCATGATAGATCCACCAAGAGAAGGTGTAAAAGAGGCAGTAAGAACCTGTAAAAATGCAGGAATAAAAACAGTTATGATAACAGGAGACCATATAGCAACAGCAACTGCAATAGCCAAAGAACTTAATATTTTAGGACCTCATGACAAAGCAATAACAGGAAAAGAATTAGATTTAATACCTCAAAATAGATTAGAAAAAGAAATTGCAAATTATTCAGTATTTGCAAGAGTTACACCAGAACATAAAGTAAGAATAGTAAAAGCATGGCAAAGTACAGGTGCAGTAGTTGCAATGACAGGTGATGGAGTAAATGATAGCCCAGCTTTAAAAAATGCAGATATAGGAATAGCAATGGGTAAAAATGGAACAGATGTAGCAAAAAATGCATCAGATATGATTTTAACAGATGACAATTTTGTAACAATAGTAGAAGCAGTAAAACAAGGAAGAAGTATATATGATAACATAAGAAAAGCAATACATTTCCTAATTGCAACAAACATAGGCGAAATAGTAACAATATTTATGGGACTAGTATTAGGATTTAAATCTCCACTTTTAGCAATTCAATTATTATGGGTAAACTTAGTAACAGACTCATTGCCAGCAATAGCAATAGGGCTAGAGCCACCAGAAAAAGACATAATGAAGAGAAAACCAGTCAACTCAAAAAAAGGAATATTTTCAGATGGGCTATGGAATAAAATAATAGTAGAAGGAATAATGATAGGAATGCTAACTTTAGTTGCATTTAGCATAGGAAACAAATATTATAGCTTAGAAGTAGGAAGAACAATGGCATTTATATCAATAGGTCTATTAGAACTTTTCCACAGTTTCAATATAAAAAGTGAACAATCAATATTCAAAATTGGCATATTTGAGAATAAATTTCTAATTGGAAGCTTTATATTAGGAGCGTTTGTCCAAACAATAGTTGTAATTATTCCAAGTTTAGCAAATATATTTAAATTAGTACCATTAAATCAAATGCAATGGTTAATGACAATTATAATTTCATTTTTACCAATTCCTATAATGGAATTACAAAAGAAAATGGATGAAATAAAATTCGGAAAGACTGTATATGTAGAAAGGAGTTAATTATGGTGCAATTTACAAAAATGCATGGCTTAGGAAATGACTATATATACATAAACCTGTATAATAATCCTAACAATATTTTACCAAAAGAAAAGGTTCCAGAGTTTACAAGATACATATGCAATAGACATTTTGGAGTAGGTGCAGATGGGGTTATACTTATAAAATCAAGTAAAATTGCTGACTTCAAAATGGAAATATACAATCAAGATGGAAGTCAAGCAGAAATGTGTGGAAATGGAATAAGATGTTTTGGAAAATATGTATATGACAACAATTTAACCAATAAAAAATTTTTAAATATAGAAACATTAGCAGGAATAAGAAAATTAGAATTACATATTGAAAACAATAAAGTTAGAGAAGTAACTGTAAACATGGGAAAAGCAATATGGGAAGATGAACTAATTCCAATAAATTTAGAAAAACATAAAACTAAAGAAAAAATAGAATTTGAAGTTGAAAACTTGAAATTTGAAGGAATTGCAGTATCAATGGGAAATCCACATTTTGTTATAGAGGTTCCAAATGTAGAAAAAATAGATATAAATAAATATGGTAAACTAATTGAAAATAATAAGATATTTCCAAACAAAACAAATGTAGAATTTATTGAAATTCAAGGAAATACCAGTATAAAGATGAGAGTATGGGAAAGAGGAACAGGAGAGACCTTTGCATGTGGTACTGGAGCTTGTGCAGTTTTTGCGGTTGCTTATGAAGAAAATAAGGTAAAACCGCAGGTAAAAGTGCAATTAAAAGGGGGAGAGTTGAAAATAAAATTAGATGAACAAACAAATGAAATATATATGACTGGGTTGGCAACTACAGTGTGCCACGGGGACGTTTCTTGATGGCACAAATATGCCACGGGGACACTTCTTCCTTCAAGAGCCAGTGGTAAGGAATGTGGAATTCCTAGATATA
>CANRPI010000066.1 GCA_947632475.1 uncultured Clostridia bacterium
AAAATTTTTATTTATTTTATCACAAAGAAGTTCTATCTGTTAAATTTATTGCGAAAAATTTTTATTCCTCAATGCTGTTATTATAAACTAATTTATAACAGTCTAAGACATGAAAAAATTTTTTCATGTCTTAGAACTGAATTTATAACGATTCTAATTGACAAATAGACATAATAGGAGTATAATAAAAAAAGACTGTTTTAACAGTTCTTAAACTATGTAAAAATAAAATTAGATAAAAATCTTTGAAGTAAAGAAAAGGGGAAAATAAATGAATAACCAAAAAATAAGAAACATAGCAATAATAGCACACGTAGACCATGGAAAAACAACACTTGTAGACGCACTATTAAAACAAAGCAACATATTTAGAGAAAACGAGCAAGTAGCAGAAAGAATAATGGATTCAAATGACCAAGAAAAAGAAAGAGGAATAACAATTCTATCAAAAAACACATCAGTAATGCATGGAGACATAAAAATAAACATAGTAGACACACCAGGACATGCAGACTTTGGAGGAGAAGTAGAAAGAGTTTTAAAAACAGTAGATGGAGTACTTTTATTAGTAGATGCATTTGAAGGAGCAATGCCTCAAACAAGAGAAGTATTAAAAAAATCTCTATTATTAGGGTTAAAGCCAATAGTAGTAATAAACAAAATAGACAGGCCAGGAGCAACCCCTGAAAAAGTAGTAGACCAAGTAATAGAACTATTTATAGAACTAAATGCAACAGATGAACAATTAGACTTTCCAGTAGTATATGCTTCTGCAAAAAACGGAATAGCAAAAATGGACTTAGCAGATGAAACAACTGACCTTTCATGTTTATTTGAAACAATAATAAACACAATTAAGGCACCAGATTGTGATGAAGACGGACCAGCACAAATGTTAGTATCTAATATAGATTATGATGAATATGTTGGAAGAATTGCAGTAGGAAGAGTAGAAAGAGGAATAATAAAAGTTGGAATGCCAGTAGCTATATGTGGAAAAGAAGACAAAATAACACAAGGAAGAGTAGTTAAAGTATATACACATGTTGGGTTAGACAAAGTAGAAGTCGAAGAAGGAAAAGCAGGAGATATAATAGAAATAGCAGGACTTAGTGAAATAAACATAGGAGATACGATATGTGACTTAAATCATCCAGAAAAAATACCATTTGTAGACATCGACGAGCCAACAGTATCAATGACATTTAGTGTAAACAATGGACCATTTGCAGGAAAAGAAGGAAAATTTATAACATCAAGACATATAAGAGACAGACTATTTAAAGAACTTGAAAGAAACGTATCTTTAAGAGTAAAAGAAACAGAAACACCAGATTCTTTTGAAGTTTCAGGAAGAGGAGAACTTCACTTATCAGTATTAATAGAAACAATGAGAAGAGAAGGATTTGAGCTATTAGTATCACGTCCAAAGGTTATATTTAAAGAAATAAATGGAGTAAAATGTGAGCCAATAGAATTATTAGTAGTAAATGTTCCAGATGATTGTGTAGGAAATGTAATAGAAAAACTAGGAAGAAGAAAAGCAGAAATGGTTAATATGGAACCTGCTGAATTAGGTCATACAAAAATAGAATTCAAAATACCAGCAAGAGGGCTAATAGGATATAGAACAGAATTCTTAACAGATACTAAAGGAGAAGGAACAATGAATCATATATTTGATTCATATGAACCTTTTAAAGGAGACATCCAAGCAAGAGTTAGAGGAACAATAGTAGCATTTGAAAATGGAAAATCAATAACATATGGTTTATATAATGCACAAGATAAAGGTGAATTATTTATAGGACCAGGTGTAGATGTATATGAAGGAATGATAGTAGGTTTAAACTCTAGAGGTGAAGATTTAGCAATAAATGTATGTAAAGAAAAACATTTAACAAATACCAGAGCATCAGGTTCAGATGAAGCATTAAGACTAGTTCCACCAATTCAAATGTCACTTGAAAAGGCAATAGAATTTATTCAAGATGATGAATTAGTAGAAGTAACACCAAAATCAATTAGACTTAGAAAGAAAATATTAGATAGTAAAGAAAGAGAAAGAGCAGCTAGAAATAAGCAAAATTAAATTATAAAAAAATATATGTTAAGAAAATAGAGAAAAGGAAGGAATTTATAATGATAGAAAATGCAATGAGAAGAAATTTTAAAAAATATAGATATTCAATAGAAGATGCAGCAAAAGATATAGTAAAAAAACAAAGTAAAAAAATTAATAAATTAGAAAAAAGAAAAGCTGGTACAGATAGAGATTCACATAATAGAGCATATATAGTTACTAAAATAAGAAAATATATGAAAGAAGGAATGGAAGAAAACGAGGCAATTGAAAGAGTATTACAAGAAGATAAAGAAGTTGTAGCAGGCTTTAAATATATGGAAAATGCAGGATTAGATTTAAAAGTAATTTTTCATAATTGGATTTTTAGTAGAAGTGATAGAGAAGTTTATGAGCCTTTTAAAGAAGAAAATGAAGAAGAACATGATGGAGATGACGAAAGATAGTGAATAAACAAGAACTACTAAAAATAAAGAAAAAAGCTTTAGAAGAAAAAATACCAATAATTATGGATGATACATTAGAAGTAATAGAAAAATATTTAAAGAAAGATAAACCAAAAAGAATTTTAGAGATAGGAACTGCAGTTGGCTATTCTGCTATATGTTTTACAGAATTTTTAGCTGAAAATGGAGTAATTGACACAATAGAAAGAGATGAAAAAAGAGCTAGAGAAGCCAGAGAAAATATAAAAAAAGCTGAAGTAGAAGAAAAAATTAACATATATGAAGGAGATGCTATAGAAATACTTCCTAAACTAAATGAAAAATATGATGTTATTTTTATAGATGCAGCAAAAGGAAAATATACTTTTTTCCTAAATGAAGCTTTAAGAATGGTAAATAAAAATGGAATTATATTTGCAGATAATATCTTATATAAAGGATATGTATTAAGTGATTATAACAAACATAAACAACGTACAGCTGTAAGAAATTTAAGAGAGTACATAAAAGAAACAAGCGAAAATCCAAATTTAGAAACTGAAATACTAGAAGTTGGAGATGGATTAGCTGTAAGTAAAATTTTATAATAAAAAGAAAACACACACTTAGAAAGAACTTCTAAGTGTGTGAAATTTTTGAGAAAATTAGAATTGCACTGCCTTTGATATAAAGATTTTGGGCTGAATTAACCCGACCATATCTAAGCAGTGGCCATTGCTGTCTAGGCGAACTCCTTCAATTCCAATGTCCTCAGGAGAAAGAGCAAAAATCTTGTCCAAGTTGTACTTGGAATCTTTAGTCTCCGCATAATGATTATGCGAAGCCTTTTCATCAAATTCCGCTCGCCAATGCATGGCGAATGTTCTAAGTTGAAACTCCACGTAAAAACCGGGGCAAGACGGTGAATAGTCAGGCAGGTGTAAAACAAAGTGCCAAGACTGATATCCAGTTTCCTTTGGATTTGCGACGTAATTTTTTACGCCGTATCTGTATTCTTTTAAAATATTAATTTTATCAGGAATATAGATATTATCCTGTGGAGATTGCCCATTCGATTGAATTTCAGCTAATACTAATTCGAAGGGCAATTTTAAGACAGAGCGAATTTTGTTCTTGTCTTTTTTATCTATGGATGACTTATGAGCAATCCAAGATAAAAATAATTCCTTTTCTTCGGGATTATATCCACAAAAGAAAGAAATTAAATCATTAATAGTCGTTTCAGCCATCTGTATGGCTTCAATTTCATTATGATTTAAGAAAGTCAGCCTACAGGCAAATCTGTCTTTAACAGTGGGTTCCTTTAAATCAAGAAGGTGTTGAAGTACCTTCTTAGATTCGCTCTGAAAAGATTTCTTTCTACCGGAAAAATCGATATATGGTTTAAAGGATTTTTCTTTAATAGATCGGTAAAGAACAATGTGTTCAGCTAGAAACAACATATCCTCTACCAACTTTGTAGATAAATAAGACTCTTTCCGAGCCTCCCCGCTCTTTTTCATAAGCACCGCATATGGTTGCAGTTCTGGGATACCGGTCTCATGCACGTTTCGTGCAAATGTTTCTGTGGCTTCTAGTAAAGAGCTAGATTCTTTTACAGCTTTCCGAAAGCACTCGCCAACAATTTCAAGATTCTTTTTCATATTTTAATCTCCTGTACGTAAATTTTTTATACTATGGTTACATAATATATTATACCACATTTTACAAATATAGTCAAAAATGTTATAATAATGGAAGTTATAATTAAGATAATAAAAAATAAATCCATAATTAATGAATGTATAAATAATTAAAACATTATTTTACATTAATAGAAAGACTAACTATTAATTGTCAATAGTTTTTCTAAAAAAAAATTTTTAAAATTTGTTAGATAAAAATTTGCATG
>CANRPI010000067.1 GCA_947632475.1 uncultured Clostridia bacterium
GTACATTCTTTTGGTTTTAAGAATTTACCGCTTAGGTTTATCTCTAAAGGATTTTATTGTTTACTTTTCAATGTACTTTTTCTTCCTTTTGGTAAAGGACGATTTGCATTATACTATACCTATTTATTTTTGTCAATACTTTTTCGACATTTTTTTAAAAAAATTTTTTGCCGTTTTTTTGGCAAAATAAAAAATTAGCAATCTCTGTATTATTTTATTCTTTATGTATTATTTTTATTACTAATTCTTGTGTTATTTTTTTATTTTTTTGTCTGTTGCAAGGTACTTCTTTATATTAACATTTTTTTTTAGAAAAGTCAATATATTTTTTTTATTTTTTTATAGGAAATTTTTGTATATATTAGGTATATGTTTAATACTTCTTTATAATATCATTTTTAACTGTTTATGTCAATACTTTTTTTGAAATTTTTTATGTTATTTTTTTAACTTATTCTAGCAACACTCATAACACAAATATTTAACTAAAAAATGTAGTGAACCAGTGGCACATTTTTATATTTCAACTAAAATTAAGTCATCACCTATGCATTTTATTTTTTGCCATGGTATAACAATATCATTATTTTGTGAAAATATGTTAAGTAACTTATTGCTTCCGTGGAACTATTATATGTGTAATTGTTCCTGTTTCTAAATCTGCACAAACATCTTGAACAAATCCAAGTCTTTTTCCATCATTAATATTAACTACTTCTTTATGTCTAAAATCTAACCCTTTATCTCCCATTTAAAAGTCTCCTTAATTTTTATTTTATTACTATTATATTTTTAATTTTATTACTATTATATTTTAGCTATTACATAAATATTCTTTTTATATTTTGCAAAAAAAATATAACCCCTTTACGAGTTATATCTATTATTTATATAATCTTTTTATATGAGCAATTGCTGTTTTTTCTAATCTTGATACTTGTGCTTGTGATATTCCTATTTCGTCTGCTACTTCCATTTGTGTTCTTCCATCAAAAAATCTTTTCATTATAATTTTTCTTTCTTTTTCATTTAATTTTTCAAGTGCTCCTGATATAGTCATTTTTTCTGTCCAAAGTTCATCTGTATTTTTACTGTCTTTTACTTGATCCATTATATATATGCTTTCTGAACCATCATTATATATTGGTTCCTGCAATGATACAGGATCTTGTATTGCATCTAAACTAAATGCTATTTCTTCTCTTTCTACTCCTAATTCTTTTGCAATTTGCTCTATATTTGGTTCTTTTCCATGTTCTTTGGTATATCTTTCTTTAAATTGTATTGTTTTATATGCTAAATCTCTTACTGACCTGCTAACTCGTATACTATTGTTATCTCTTAAATATCTTTTTACTTCTCCTACTATCATAGGTACGGCATAAGTACTAAATTGAACGTTTTGGTTTAAATCGAAATTATCTATTGCTTTAATTAATCCTACACATCCAACTTGAAACAAGTCATCTGCATTTTCTCCTCTGCCATAAAACCTTTGTATTACACTTAATACTAATCTTAAATTTCCATTTATGAATTTAGCTCTTGCTTCTTGGTCTCCTTCTTTTATTTTGACAAACAGTTCTTCTTTTTCTTGTCTACTTAACAGGGGCAATTTTGATGTGTTTACTCCGCAAATTTCAACTTTGTTGTTTATCAAAAGAAAAACCTCCTTTAGATTTACTTACTTTTAAGTATTTCCAAAAGAGTGAATTTTATTCTTTAACTATTATCCTATTTTACTTGCTATGTCTTTTTTCATTTTGTTAATTATCTTTTTTTCTAGTCTTGATATATAACTTTGAGATATTCCGAAGTTCGTCTGCAACTTCTTTTTGAGTTTTTTCTTTTCCTGTGTTAAATCCGAATCTCATTTCCATTATATTTTTTTCTCTAGAATTAAGTTTGGCTATTGATGCTCTTAATAAAGTTTTATCAACTTCATCTTCTATATTTCTGGAAGTAATGTCTGGTTCTGTTCCTAATATGTCTGAGAGTAAAAGCTCATTTCCATCTCCATCTTTATTTAAAGGTTCATCTATTGAAACTTCTCCTTTTATTTTGTTACTTTTTCTTAAGAACATCAATATTTCATTTTCTATGCATCTTGAAGCATATGTCGCAAGTTTTATATTTTTATCTATATTAAATGTATTTACACCTTTCATTAATCCTATTGTTCCTATTGATATTAAGTCTTCTATCCCTATACCTGTGTTTTCAAATTTTTTGGCTATGTATACAACTAATCTTAAATTTCTTTCAACTAGTTTTTGTCTTGCTTGTAAATTGTCCTCGTCTGAAAGTTTTGCAATAAGTTCTGCTTCTTCTTCTGGAGATAATGGTGGTGGCAATGTTTGACTTCCTGCTATGTAAAAAATAGGTAAATATTCTATTTCATTGTCTTCATTTAAATATTTTGCACAAATTGTGTTTATACTGTTTTTTAATAAATCTAATATTTTCATATGACCTCCTTAAAATGTTTTAGATATTTTCTTACATTCCTATTAAAGCTCTATATTCTCCTTTTTTTGTTAATGATTTAGTATATATTCCTATTATTACATTTTCTTTTATATTTTCTTCTTCATCTTGTGTGATTTTTAGATATTTTGGTTTTATTCCTATTAACATTCCATTTTGTTTTCCAAGTGATGAAAATGGAATAAGCTTTAATTTTGAAATATATTCATTTCTTATGTTTTCTGGTACTTTTTCAAAATCACCTCCTATTATGTTTTCTAAATTATTTAAAATTTCTTTTGGCATACATTCATATAAAAGGCTTTTTTCAACAACTACTACCGGCATATTTGTAATAGGATCTTTTAACATGTTTCCTGTATCTATCATAGCTCTAGTTTTTATTTTTGTGTTGTTTAGTTCTATTTCAATTTCACAAAACATGTCTTTTTTTGATATTTTAGATTTTACAATAGAAAATGCTGTTATTATTACTAAAAATGCAATTATTGCACCTAGTATTATTGTTTTTAATGGATATGTTCCTAAAAATAAGCCGTTTCTCATTAGTATTTCTTGTGGTTTTAATATATATATTAATGCAAAAGCTGCTCCTCCAAATGCAAATGATGTTAAGTAAAAAATTAATATGCATTTAAAAAGTTTTTTTAAATTTTGTGGATTATAAGCTATATATACTATTATTACTGATAATAATAGTTTTATAAATAGACTTGAGTAAATTTTTAAGTCTGATATATATGCTACAACTGAATAAATTGCCCCTAATACACTTGCAATAATTATTTTTAAATGCTTAATTTTAGTTCTTAGTATTATACCGGTTGCAAGTAAAATTATATAGTTCATCACTATATTTTCTAATAAAACTACATCTACATATATAGTCATTAAATCACCTATACTAAATAACTGTATATATTTTTTGCCTTTCTTTTAATGTAATTATATTTTACTACTTGTTTTATAAAAATGTTGTCTTTTCTTATTGTAGAAAAAAAGAAAAAATCGAGCATTTTCGATTTTTTTCTAAATAACAATTAAGATGTGTCCTAAACTTTCATGGCACAAATGTGCCATGAAGAAACGTCCTCATGGAAACAAACGTGCTATCAAGAAACGTCCTCATAGCAATAAATGTGCCATGGAGAAGAGTCCCCATGACACATTTTATTACATATTTTTATTTTTGTTTTTTCTTAAAAAAGAAGGTATGTCTAAATCATTTTGTGATACATTTGTTTCTGAACTTGATGGTATTGAGTTTATTTTCTTTTCCCATGTTTTTGTTACTATGTTTTCTACTCCTATGCTTGATATTGGCTCATTTTTTTCGAATCCTGTTGCTATTACTGTTATTTTTATTTCGTCATTCATTGTATTGTCTGTTACTGTACCAAAGATTATATTTGCTTCTGGGTCTACACTGCGTTGGATTAGTTCTGCTGCTGTGTTTACTTCATGTAATCCTAAGTCTTCTCCTCCTGTAATGTTTATTATTACTCCTTTTGCTCCTTCTATTGATGTTTCTAATAATGGACTTTGTATTGCTTCTTTTGCTGCATCTTCTGCTCTGTTTTCTCCTGATGCTCTTCCTACTCCCATGTGTGCCATTCCTTGGTTTAGCATTATTGTTTTTACGTCTGCAAAGTCTAGGTTTACTAATCCTGGTATTGCTATTAAGTCTGATATACCTTGAACACCTTGTCTTAATATATCGTCTGCTAGTTTGAATGCTTCTATTATTGATGTTTTTCTATCTATTACTTGTAGTAGTTTGTCGTTTGGTATTACTACTAGTGTATCTACTTTTCCCTTTAGGCTTTCTATTCCACGTTCTGCTTGTGATAGTCTTTTTTTGCCTTCAAATGTGAATGGTTTTGTTACTACTCCTATTGTTAATATTCCCATTTCTTTTGCAGCTTGTGC
>CANRPI010000068.1 GCA_947632475.1 uncultured Clostridia bacterium
TCTATAGGAGAAGGTTTTGATGATAGTAGGTTAGATACATTATTTTTAACAATGCCAGTTTCGTGGAAAGGGAGAATCATACAATATGTAGGAAGACTTCATAGAGAACATGAAGATAAAGATAAAGTAATAGTTTATGATTATCTAGATAATATGAAGGTATTAGAAAAAATGTATGATAGAAGATTAAAGGGATATAAAATTGCTGGTTATGAAATAATTGAATAATAATATGAATTTTAAATTTCGCTTTGAATTTAGAAATAAGTTTAGGGCGATTTTTGGAAATTTTTTATCTACAACATTAAGATATAAAATTACTATCTTAGCACTCAAAATTGAAATAAAGGCATTGTGAGCAAAATAATATACTTTGTCAAATTTAATTAAGTACAATACTTAATTAAAAATAAAGATAAACTAAATATAGCATAAATCAAAAGAATATGCAATAGATAGATTTCAAAAAAATAAAAAATATTATGAAAAAAATAAAATAAAAAAGCTTAGAAAATATTAGAAAAATGATATTTTTTAGGCTTTTAACATTTTAATTAAGTATTGTACTTAATTAAAAAGAATAAAAGATAAAAAAACAAAAGAAAGAGGTCGATTTATCAATGAAAGAAGAATTAAAGAAAAAGGCAGGAATAACATTAATAGCATTAGTACTAACAATTATAGTGTTATTAATCTTAGCGGGAGTAAGCATAGCAACCTTAAGAGGAGAAAATGGAATATTAACGAGAGCAAGCAAGGCGACAGATGAAACAAGGGCAGCAAGTGTAGAAGAAGCAGTAAATTTATGGAAAATAGATTATGAAAGTAATAATTATGGTTCAAGTACTACAACTCAAGACATAAAAGAATTAGTAGAAGATTTAGTAGAGCAAAAATTATTAACAGAAGACGAAAAGGATGAAATATTAGGAAATGCAGAAGAAGGAATAGAAGCAAGCTATCAAATAAAAATAGGAGAAAGAATAATAAAATTTGCAAATAACAACTGGGATGGAGAAAAAAAGGTAAATGCACCAGTATTAAAATCAGGAATGACACCAGTATATTGGAAAGAAGATGGAACAGAAGTAAAAAAAGGCGATGCAGAATTTGATGAAAGTGAATGGTATGAATATAAAGCAGCAGCTGCAGATGGAGATAACACAGCAAGTAAATGGGCAAATGCAATAACAGAAGACCGGAAGTTACTGGGTATGGATACCAAGATATGAGTATAAATTAACAGAAAAAGCGGTAGATGCAGAAGCAGGAAAAATAGAAGTAAAATTTATACCAAAGACAGTAACAAAGCCAGATACCGAAGAATATTTAGTACACCCAGCATTTAAAAATGGAAGCAGTAATAATTATAAAAATGGCGAATGGGATAGTGAAATTTCCGGAATTTGGGTAGCAAAATATGAAATGGGTATGGAGAAATGGAATGAAGGAGAATCAAAATGGAAACCAGAAACATTAACCAGTAGTAATAATCGGAGATATAACAATATCAACTACAATAAGAGCAGTAAGTAAACCAGGAGTACCATCATGGAGATTTATAAGTATAGGAAAAGCATATGATAATAGTTATAATTATGATAGAAATAAAGAAAGTCATTTAATGAAAAATAGTGAATGGGGAGCAGTAGCATACTTAACACATAGTCAATATGGAAGAAATGGAACAGAAATAGCAATAAATGATAGTGATTTATTTTATACAGGAGGAGCAGAAGGATCAAGTTCAATAACAACTAATAAAGCTCAAAGTACAACTGGAAATGAAAGTGGAATATATGACATAAGAGGAGGAGCATGGGAAAGAGTAGCAGGATATATAACAAACGGAAATGGAAATTTAAAGAATTATGGAACAACCACAGTATCATTCCCACTAGTAGCAACATTCAAGGAAGAAAAAGAAGGATATAAAACATTAAGTACCAAATACTCAACAGTATACCCAGTTGGAACAAGTGATGGTCAATCTCAAAATAGAGAAGCATATAGCAATGCAAGTACATCAGAATCAAATTATGGATATGGAGATGCAATATTAGAGACATCAGATGGAGGTGAGGGTTCAACTGGATGGTACGAAGACAAATCTAGAATGGCGGACTTGGGTCAGACATTTTTTACGCGTGGGAGATGGGATGATGCAAGGCAATCTGAATCTGGGATTTTTTGTTTCAGCAATTCGGCAGGACAACCTAATGAAGTTGGTGGTTTTCGTATGGTACTCGTATGTGAATAGCGAGGAGTATGGAAATGAGTTTTGTAATTTACAGAGCTCATTTCTTTTTATTACCCTAACCCCTTTTCTATTTTAGTTGAAAATATACAAAAATTTCAAAAAATGGTTGACACAAGGAAAAAAGCATTGTATAATATATGAGCATGAATTAAGCGATGAAACCAAATGTGGCTACATTCTTACGCAAATAAAGGGTGGAGGGAACTTTGGCGGAGTATGTCATGGCAAAGACCAGGCGGTAAGTTGAAAAACTATTATAAAAATAATAGCAAAGTGTATAAAATACACAAAAAGAAGAGCACTTATCCCAGAATTATCATGCATATTTTGGGTTTTTATATAGGTGAAGTTCAAAACACCAGAGTGCGTTCAAACTTGCCACGGTAATTTTAAATAGCAAGCATTGCTATTTATGGCGAAAGCCAAAACAAAAAATAAAAAGGAGGGAAAATTACAATGGCAAACACAACAGTAGCAACAAGCGAAAAAATAAGAATAAGACTAAAAGCATATGACCATGTAGTTTTAGATCAGTCTGCTGAAAAAATAGTAGATACTGCTAAAAAAACAGGAGCAAAGGTTTCAGGTCCTATTCCATTACCAACACAAAAGGAAATAGTAACAATTTTACGTTCTCCACACAAATACAAAGACTCAAGAGAGCAATTTGAAATGAGAACACATAAAAGAGTTATAGACATTCTATACCCAACACAAAAAACAGTTGACAGTCTAATGAAATTAGAATTACCAGCTGGTGTAGATATAGAAATAAAATTATAATAAACAATAAAATAAAAACACTACATATATAATGTGTAGCAACAAAACCAAGCTGAAAAACAAAAACATTTTCAGCCAATAGTTAGGAGGAAAGAAAATGAAAAAAGGAATAATTGGAAAGAAAATCGGAATGACACAAATTTTCGACGAAAAAGGAAATGTAATTCCAGTAACAGTTATAGAAACAGCAGGAAACGTAGTAGCACAAATAAAAACAGTAGAAACTGACGGTTACAATGCAATACAATTAGGATATGGAGAAGTAAAACCAAAACACATCAACAAACCAGAAGCAGGACATTTTGCAAAAGCAAAAATAGCAAACAAAAAACATTTAAGAGAATTTAGATTAGAAAATATAGAAAACTACAAAGTAGGAGATGAAATAAAAGCAGACATCTTCGAAGTAGGAGAAAGAGTAGACATACAAGGAACATCAAAAGGAAAAGGATTCCAAGGTGTAATCAAACGTCATGGACAACACAGAGGACCTATGGGACATGGATCTATGTATCATAGAAGACCAGGATCAATGGGACCTACATCAACACCAGGAAGAGTATTTAAAGGTAAAAAATTACCAGGACATATGGGAAAAGTTACAGTTACAATACAAAACCTAGATGTAGTAAGAGTAGATATGGACAAAAACGTAATATTAGTAAAAGGAAGTGTTCCAGGACCAAAAGGAACAATATTAAAAGTAAAATCAACAGTTAAGGCTGCTAAATAGAAAGGAAGGAGGAATACAAAATGCCAAAAGTAGATGTATACGATTTAAAAGGTAAAAAAGTTAAAGATATAGAATTGTTAGATAGTGTATTTGGAATCGAACCAAACGAAAACATAGTACATGAAGTATTAGTAAACTATTTAGCAAATCAAAGACAAGGTACACAAAGTACAAAAACAAGAGCAGAAGTTTCTGGTGGTGGTAAAAAACCATGGAGACAAAAAGGAACAGGTAGAGCAAGACAAGGTTCAATAAGAGCTCCACAATGGATAAAAGGTGGTATAGCATTAGGACCAAAACCACGTTCTTACAAATATACAGTTAATAAAAAAGAAAAGAGACTAGCAATAAAATCAATTTTAAGTTCTAAAGTATTAGAAAAACAATTAACAGTAGTTGAAAAATTAGAATTAAATGAAATCAAAACAAAAACAATGGTAAAAGCACTTGAAGACTTAAAAATTTCTGGAAAAACATTAATAGTACTTCC
>CANRPI010000069.1 GCA_947632475.1 uncultured Clostridia bacterium
AAATCACATAAAGAATCTCGTAAAGTATTTCCTAAAGAATTAAAAAAATCATTCATAGACTAAAATCTCCTTTGAAAAAGTATTTTTAGAATAAAAAGTATATTGATTATATAACAATTTAAAATAGATTTCAACAAATCAATTGAAATTTATTGCAAAATTTTAAAATTTATGTTAAATTAAAAATATAGTTAATAGCAAAAAATTCATATTTGTATATACATTTATTTGAAAACATTGCTATAACTAATTTTGAAACGGATAATAAGGTGCTTCTGCAAGTGATGTTTTTCGCATACGTCCCTTGCTAAGGCACCATTAGTATTATCAAGACTTTTATAGCAATTATAAAAAACACCACATTAAGCTTGGCTGAAGCTATGTGGTGTTTCCCAATTATTTTAGTTGACACACATTGTCTGTGGTTACTTATTATCAAATTCTTTACACAAATTATTATACTTAACTAATTATATTCAAAAAATTACTATATTAATTCTTTATTCCATATACTTTATATGCATTTTGCGTAGTAAAATTTATAACTTCTTCTTCAGGTATTTTTTTTATTTCTGCTATTTTTTTCACAATATACTTTAAATATAACGAATTGTTTCTTGAATGTTTTTTAAAAGGTTCAGGAGGTAATACCGGGCTATCTGTTTCTATAACAATTTTATCTATAGGAGTTATTCTAACAGTTTCTTGTACATCTTTATATCTTGTAACAGGTCCTCCAACACCTAAATAAAAGCCCATCTCAACAAATTTTTTTGATTCTTGTGGTGTTCCAGAATAGCAGTGCATTATACCTGCTTTTTTAACCACATTTTCTCGCAAAATCATCTCTACATCTCCTTGTGATTCTCTCGAATGTATTATTATAGGTAATTCATATTTATTTGCTAGCCTTATTTGTTCTATAAAATATTTTTTCTGTAATTCTATAGGATAATTAAAATGATAATCTAAACCAGTTTCTCCAATTGCGACTAATTTTGAATTCTTGTTTTTTATTTCACTTTTTATTATTTCTTCAATTGATTTCAATGAAATCTCTTTTTTTACTTCCATAGGATGTATTCCAAGTGAGAAATACATATATGAATATTTATTGGCATATTCCTTAACTTTTTTAGCAGATTCTAAATTTATAGCTATATTTACAAGTCCACATAACTCTTTTTCAAAATTATCAAATAATTCACTTCTATCTACATTAAATTCCTCCCAATCATAGTGAGCATGAGTATCAAAATATAACATATAACTTCCTCCTTTTACATTTATATTATATTGCTAAATTTAGAAAAAGGAAAGATATCATTTGACACCTTGCCTCATTGCATATCAATTTTTTGAGAATCCTTGATAAAGTTGCACTGCTAAAGCAGACATTTCATCAAAGTTTCTTTTTCCCTTTAAATCATACACTGCTACCCAATTTGACTGTTTCTCAATCTTGTGGTAATTTTGACCAATAACATCAAAACGTAACGATTCAAACATATGAACTACAATCTTGTTATGAGTACGGGTTTGAATAAATGCATAATCGTAATTTCGACTTTTAAGTTGTTCTAGTACTTGTAACAATGCTTTCTTAGCATATCCCCTTTTTTGGCAATCAGGGAATACGAAAATTCCATTAATCTTTGCACATTTTTCTGTAGAAAAATGAACCATCATATATCCTACTACCTTTTCATTGTCATTGAGTTCATAAACAACTCTTGTTCCAGCTTTAAATGTTGCCTCATTCTTATGAATCCAAGTAGAATAATATGGATATTCCTCAATGAATTCTTCAGTCAGTCTCCGTAATGCCTCTTTAATCCTTTCGGATTCCTTAAGTTGAATAATTTTCATTTTACATACTCCTTTCTACTATTCAGCAACATCATAATTCCAAATGTTTAAATGCCCTTTTGCAGGAATTGGTTCATCAAGAACTTCTACATCTTCTAAAATCCAAGCATATCTTCCCAAACTATATTCTCCACATAGAAATTCTTGCTTGTTTTTTTGAATTTTGTCTAAAAACTCCTGATCCATATATATGCAATCTACCAATTTGCATTTGCATATAATGGTACCATATCCCATGGGAATATTGGGAATCAACTTAAGTAATTCATTCGTGTGTGCATCATTCCTTTTGATTTTTTTATTACTTGCATGAATATAAAGTTCACCTCTATAAGATGTTTTCCAACTTCTTGTTTCGATGACCTTCTTTCCCTCTTTAATCAGAGTTGCCCATGGTTCGATGATACTTAACACTTTCATAGTCTTAACACCTTTCTAATTGATATGTAATTTTCACTTGGAAATAAATTCCATATTTATATTATACAGCATAGTTTACAAAAAATCAACGCTTAATGCTTCATTGTCATGTCTTAGACCTGACTATTTTTTTTAATCCATTATTGATGAGATCAAGTTAATGTGCTATAAAATGAATTGAAGAAATAAAACAAGAAATAAATGTTCCTACCAAGAGTTGGATTGAGATTTTTTCTACTAAAAAAAAAGAACTACAGATATGAACATGAATAGGCTCACCTAGTTCACTTGACCAAAAATATATTTTATATCCGCATCAATTCTAATACATTAGGCAATTTTAATTCCTCCTTCTCTAGCCCATCTATAAAATGAAGGCAATCCTCTTTCTACAACTGTGCGAAATAATTGTATTTCTTCATTTGTAAAATTGCCGTCTTTATATAATATTTTACAACTAGGTAATTCAAATCTTACACTATCAAACCCGTTATCAGTAGGTCGTTCAAAATGTACATGCACGATTTCTTCGCCATTTTCGTTTTTCATAATGTGTGAAAAAACAACCTCTGTGCCATCTTCATATTTAACGTATGGATACATCATTATTAATCACGCTCCTTTTATCTTTTTTATTATAGCATAATTTACAGTATTTTACTACTAACATATAAAAAATAATTCAAATAATTATTATATATGTATTTTAACTTATTTAAGTTACTATTTGTCATATTGATTATACATCATGCTTATAAAAAATGAAAAAAATACTTGACAATAAAAGTATTATTGTGATATTATATAAATTGTTAAGTGAATATGCGGATGTGGCGGAACTGGTAGACGCGCTGGTCTTAGGAACCAGTGCCAAAAGCGTGGGGGTTCGAGTCCCTTCATCCGCACCAACGATGTATCTGTTCGAACTAATAGAACAGACTAATACCATTCTGAAAAGGATGGTATTTTTTTACTTTATTTTCAGTATGTACCGCATCATCCCCGAGTTTTGTACTGTTGGTCAAAACTCATAGGGGTGAGGACTTGTGACAAGGTCAAAGTCCTGTCCTTCGGAGCAATTTCAAGGAGGTAATAAAAAATAGAACAAGAAAAAGTAAAATATTTAATAGATATGATAAATAATATGGACATTAAAGATAAATATGAAAATGAAAACAATAGAGAAAAAAAGTAGCATTATTTTTATTCAATAATATAAAAATTTAATAAATATATATATAACAATTGGCTTTTACAAACAATTGTTTTATAGTAATATCTAAATAATAAAAATATTACAAAACGGAGATGATAATATTGAAAGAAATTGATAATAATAAGTCATTTGAAGATATCAAACACATTGATGAAAATGGCTTTGAATTTTGGTATGCTAGAGAACTTATTCTCATTTTACAGTATTCAAATTGGCAGAATTTCGAAAAAATAATTGATAAAGCTAAAATTTCTTGTGAAAATAGTGGTATTAGTGTGTTTGAACATTTTATTGACATCAATAAGTTGTCAAAACGTGCTAATAATGCAGAAGTTGAAATCAAAGATTATAAATTAACTCGTTATGCTTGTTATTTA
>CANRPI010000070.1 GCA_947632475.1 uncultured Clostridia bacterium
AAGCAAGATGTGTTGAAATAAAAGGGTCGTTATCAATGATAAGTTCAAAATTTTCAATAGTATTAGCAATAACATCCCCATTTTTACTAGATACGATATCCAACCTATTTTTCCATTCTTCCCCACTATCATACCTTATCTCTAACATAATCTACTCTCCCTTTTCAATTTCAACAATATCAAAATAATATTTAACTTTTTTATGTCCTACAAAAGAGCTAATCGTATAAGCAAAAGGGAATGTTGCTAAACATTTTCCTTGTAATACAAGAGATAAATATTGCTTCGTAACTCCCATTTCTCTAGCAATATCAGCTTGATACCTATTATCTAATAACTCCTCTTTCTTCTCAACTTTAAATTTATATCTCTTTGTCTTACTTTCTTCTTTATTTTTATATCTGTACAATACCATTGTCTTACCTCCTTCTACTAAACACTATACTATATTAAAAAATAGTTGTCAATATGAAAATAATCGCTTGTACCAATTATGTTCACTATAATATGTAAAGTTGTGTAAATGAGATAGAAGAAAAAGTGTAAACAACTTTGGTAAACAAGAAGTGTTTACTAGTAAACGACCTAGGTTTATAATAATTTATGATTTATTATAAAATGTTATAATAAGTTATAATAAAGTATAATTATAACATATTATAAATAATTATACTTTATTATATCAATCGGCGTATATTGCGTATATAGCTTGTGTATCAGGTATGTTTACTCAGAATTTCTTTATATATCAACACATAATCTATATTAGTATACATAGTATACACTATTTTAAAAGGATAAAAGTATATTATAAAATAGGTATAAATGTGTATTTATATATAAAGGGATAGGAAACAGGGTTGTTTGTGTGTACTTGTTTACCAAGTTTTGTGAAGTGTAAACCTTTTTCGACTTTTGAAAAATAAAAAATATTTTTATTATTGTGATTGGACTGATATACTACCAATCTTTATTAATTATTTTTATTAAATTTTTGGAAAATATAGGTTTGACTAATTAATTGTATTATGCTATAATTTATTTGTGAGGTGAGTTTCTATGCCAACTAAAGAACTGAAAAAAAATGGCAGAGGAAATATGTATGAAAATAAATCTAAAAAAGCATATCTATCACAAGAAAATGTTAAGAACTTTAATAGAGGTCTTAGGAAAAGAATGTTTAGTACTGGTGGTAGACCTTATGCCTTTGATAGTATAGAGGGATTGGAAAAAGATATATGTGATTACTTTGATTTGTGTGAAGAAAATGATACTACACCATCAGTAACAGGACTTAGTGTATATCTTGGTTGTAATAGAGATACATTGTATGCTCATGCTAATAATCCCAACTCGCCATTTTCCGAAGTTCTTAAAAGAACCATAGAATATTGCCATGTTATTCTTGAAAATGGTACTGTCGATGGTAAGGTCAATCCAGTAGCATATATATTCCTAAGTACCAACTACTATGGTATGAAAAATTCCAAAGATATAGTAGTAACACCTAGCCAATCATCAGAGCAGGTAGATACTTCCGATACAATGCAAGCTATTCAGAAGCAAATTGAAGAAGAAAATATACCAAATGCCGATATAAGCGAGGACTAGGCGACTTTCGTTTTTTCCCACGCAATGTCGACTTTCGTTTTCACACCGACGTTGCCGACTTTCAAATTTTCGCTGGGGCAGACGACTTTCATTTTCACGCACTTAAAAACAGAAATCGAATTAGATACAACAAACAAACGTTCGATAAGTATATAATATTATACAATATTTCTATACTAATTTAAAAGCTATTTTAAGCCCATTTAAGCCACTTTTCTCTTTTCTAGTATAATTATATTAGTTTACTATGAACAAAGCTAAAACAGGCGTTTTTATAGCCAATAACAAGCTATTTTCTTTCTAGTTTAATTATAAGCATGATAAAAAAGCCTATTTTAAGGCTTTCTAAGGCTTGTTTTATATCTTTCTGATATAATTCTATTACTGTAGCTAAAACGGTCTTAAAATGAGCTTAAAACGTGCCTTTTTCTTGGTTGTTTTGGTGATTTTTGACATAAAAAAAAAGAAGCTTTCTAGCTTCTTATTCAGTCGTACGTATTAATTCCGCTATTACCAAGACAAACAAAGCAATTGGGAAGCAAAGCACTGCTAAAATGTTGATAATTGTATCTTTTGTCTTTGCTTTCTGCTGTAATTTTATGTTTTCTTTTTGTTTTTTATTTATGTAGTCATCATTTTCAAGTGATTCGAATACTTCATCTATTGTCATTATTCTGTTACCTCCATCATTTTATAAATATGTGCATTTTCGAATTTTGTGCCAATCATTACTTGTAATTTTTCAAAGTCAAAGTAAAATTTTACTCTATTTACTTTTACGCTTTTTTCATTGTTTTCAAGTGCGTATTGTAAAGCATAATTGAAATATTTCTTTTGTGTTTGTGGTATATAGTCAAAATGACTATTTTTTAAGTCTAGCTTATATGTTTTCATTATTTATCCCTCCAGTTAAATCCAGTATATCCTAAGCCAATTAAATAACTTGCATAGCAGCTGTTCAAAATAGCCCATCTTTGTTTTGCTGTTCCTTTTACTGCTTCAATTACTCTTGTATCATCTAAAATCAAATTAATACATCTTTTTTGTTCTTCTTTTGTCATTTTTTCAAAAGTCCATGAATTTTTAATCATTTCTAAAAATTTTTCTGTCGTTTTTTCCTTTTCGATATTCATTATTCCACCACCTTAATAAACCCTGATAGGTAATAAAATACAATCATCGCCAGTTCTATCTGAAACACCATAAACAACACCGTTGGTTTGTAAAAAATAGCGTGTATCATCTGGCATTATTTCGATAGCGTTTATAATAAAATTAGGGTTCATTTTATATCTATCGTTTATTATATATAGATAATCTTTATCAATTTTTTTATTAGCTTTTATTTCATTGTAATTTAATTTTATTTCGTTATCTGTACTATAGTTTTTTGGAAAACAATTATCAAGTTTTGGATAGTTGTCGTTTTCTGTTGCTCTTTCAAAAGGATTATTTTCTAAATTATCTATCCTGTATGCTTGATATGAGTCTGTAAACACTGTCTTTTCATTTTGTATGTCGTATTTCATTAGTTTTGGTCTACTTAATAATGTTTTTGCGCTTAATATCCTTTTTATTGCATTAATTTTAGTTCTTTTCGTTGTTTTTAAACAACATTTTAATTGTAAGTCGTTTTCAAGTTCCTCAATAAGATTGTCAATTCTAGTAACGTCGTTAAATTCTTTGATGTCTTTCAATTCTTTGATTATTTTTTCTGTTTTCATTTTTTCCTCCGTCCTACAAAATGTAGGTTGCTTTTTCTTATGAAGCATAACACAATTTTTTTTTCTTCTGCTCTCTATTTTCACGGGCTTGCAACCGTCATTTTGGCTAGATTAGAAGAAAAGGTTTAAAATAATGGTATTTTTTCACTTTCTTCATCGATATAATCTTTTATATCTTGAATTACGTTATAGCTTGTAATTCTAAAGCTTTCCATATAGTTTGTTTTTTCATCTACATATATATCATTGCTATTAATGATTGATACGTCATATCTTGGATTTCCGTTCATATTATTTTTGATTCTTTCAATTGTAATAATATTGTTTTTGTAGTTCATTATCTCTACAGTTTTTTCAATTCTTTTCATTTTCTTTTTTCCTTTCAGTCCTACTTTTTGTAGGTTGCCTTTTTATCTGAGGCATAACAGATTTTTTTTTTCAATAGGTCTTCTTTATTGACACCTTAATTGTATCATATTATAAGTTATTAGTCAATAGGTTTTTTAAAATTTCTTAACTTTTTTTATTT
>CANRPI010000071.1 GCA_947632475.1 uncultured Clostridia bacterium
ATTATAAATATTTTTCTAATTTCATATTTCTTCCCATTTCAAAATCAAATGAATCAGGGTCATATTTCATATAACCACTTCCATCATAAAATGTTATTTCACCAAATATTATATTTCCATTTACATTATAAAAATCAACTCTTGCATGAGGAAAATCTTTAGAAATTTTTTGGGCATAATCACACATTTTATCATAATTTTTTGGCTTTTTTACTTGATAATCTTGTCTTTTTTCATCTTGTCTATAAGCATCTATTTTTTTAAAAGAAGCATCATAAATTCCTAATTTTGCACTTTTTCCCATATCTCGTTCTGTTATCACATAAACATAACTTATTTTACCATTAAAGCAAAAAAATTTGTAATCAATTAACTCTTTCCCATCATTATCTATAAGTTTTTCAATGATTAATTTATTAGTGCCCCCTTCATAGGCCCATTCTCTGCCATAACTTTTTTTAGGATTATTTTTTAACCAAGTGTTTAATATTTGAATCGTAGTTTGATAATCCAATTTTTTTTTGTCATTACATATAAAAACATTTAATCCTCCACCACCTAAAGTTGTTTTAATTACGAATTTTTGAGGAAGATCATCAAATTTTATATCTTCTGCCTTATTATATACACCATATAGCTCATTTAAGATATTAGATAAACCTTTTTCTTTTATAAAATCTCTAACTTTCAGTTTATCAACACATTTATGCATAATTGGATTTCTGTAATATAATTTATACCACTGTATTTTTTCAGAATATCTCTTGGGATTATTCAAATCCAATTTTCTACCAGTTTTAATATAATATTGTAATTTTATCATCATTTTATCCGGAATAAAATTTAGCAAACTTAATATCATAAATCGTAACTTTTGATTTTTTAATATTTTCTTATAATTCATATATTATTCATCTCCCACTTGGATTCATTAAACTATGTTTTAATATTTTGATTTAAAATAGATACATTATTATTTTCATTGAACATTGAATTGTTGCTCTTTAACTTCATTTTTGACGCATAGATTACTAATTTGCACGGAATATAAATTTGTAATAAAAAGGATACAAAAATTGTAAAATTATAAAGCACTGGTGCAACAGAACAATAAATTGTCATTAATAGATATAAATATTTATCATAGAAATCTGTTGATGTCTTGTATTTTTTTTCAAATTCAAGTGCTAGTTTTACAACTATAATTGGTATGATAGGTGCTAAAACAAATTCAAAATAGTATCGTGCTTGGCCAATCATAGGAATAATCTGGCTATGCGCATCTGATGTATTAAATAAAACATTATTGAATAAATTTGTTGATCCCACTTTTGTATTAAAAAAATATCTTATAAAAGGTATACAATTCAATATATCGTTAGAGAAAACTTTTATATTCAAGCTATTCGGCATTAAAAATGACGTTGCAACATTAGACACTCCTGAAAAATATGCTTGCAATGTTTTAGAAATTTCGTTCATTGCAGAAGAAATTCCAACTTTTAAAAATAATCCATAAAAAGCACCAGGTATCAAAATAAATAAAATTACAGAAAATAACATTTTTCTTTGTCTCGGATAAAGTTTAAATAAAATTATTAAAATAGTAAGTGCTATTATAAATGATCTAGCAGTTTCAGGTGTACATATTGAACAAATTATTGCAACAAAAACTAATGAAAATAAGAATTTAAATTTATCACTAATTTTTAGTTGATTTATTTTTTTTATTATTGCTATTGGTAATAATGTTTGTAAAATATCAATGATAAATAAAATTCCCCAGTAGATTACACTTGGTATTGTATTCTTCATAATACTGCGATTAACATTTTGCATATTTACTTTTGTTATATCACTTGTAAATATAAATCTAAAGTAGGACTTAAATTGCGGATATTTAAGAAAAGCTATTAAAACTATTATTAATAAAAATGATAGTACTCCAAACATTTTTTTTTGTAAAATTATATTTCTTTTTTTCTTATTATATTCAATTTTTTGATTATTTTCTTTTGAGCTTTCATTTCTAAAAAATAAATTGCAAAATAACATAACCATCAAAAATTCATATATCATCAATAAAGTAGCATTTGGAATATATTTTATATATTCCAAATTTACCGTTAAGCAACTGTAATTTGTATATGCAAAGACAAAGGGCAAAATTATCATTCTAAAATAATAAATTAAAATTATCAATAAAACACTAATATTTGATTTTATTTTTGAAAACAATTTGAAGTTTATTAATATTATAAGAATAAACCCAAGTGGTAATAAATCCATCATCCAAAAATCCTTATTGTTATTTATAAAAAATGTTGCAATCATAAATATGAAAGAACTAAATAAAAACAATATAAAAACAATAAAATTAATATCTTTGTTTTTCATTATCACACCCACTTTTATTTTTATATATACAACTATATCTAATTGTAATGATAAATAATTATACTCTTAATTTAATTATTTTGAAACTATTTTTTAAAACTCTTTTAAATATGAATCAATAACAATGTTTCTGTCAAACTCTTTTTCAACTTTTTTTCTTGCTTCTTTGCCCATTTTTTCTTTTTTAGAAACAGGCAAATTAATAAATTTTTCTACAGTTCTTATTAAGCCTTCTGTATCCTTACACTCTATCATAAAACCATTAACACCATCTTCTACTATTTCTCTGCATCCTGGTCTATTTGTAGTGATAATTGGTCTACCTGCTGCGCAACTTTCTAGCAATGCATTACTCATTCCTTCTGGATAAAAAGATGGATGAATTGTACAATTGGATATTTTTTGATATTTTCTAACATCATTTACTAAGCCATGATAAATCACAACTTTCTGCTTTTCTAACTCTTTTATTTCTTCTAAATATTTTAAATCATCACATTCTCCTAAAATATGAAATTCTATATTAGGATATTTATTTTTTATATATTTAGCACAAGCTAAATATTCATCTATTCCCTTTTCATATAAAATTCTTGAAATAAATAAAAATCTTATTGTTTCATCTTTAGGATAGGGCAAATATGAGTGATAGTTTAAGTTGACACCAGAGCCAGGAATTAATTGATATTTACTAGTAATAATTTTTTTCTCAAGTAAAAATTTTAAATTGTATTTGTTTTGAACAAATACGCATTTAGCTTTTTTTAAACCCTTTCTATATAAAAATAGCGTTATCTTTTGTAATAATCCTTTATTTTCAACAGATGTTCCCAATCCTGTCACATTTGATATATATGGAATTTTTAATTTACCACATAAATATCCAACATAAACATTTGGTTTAATAGTATATGTCAAAACAATATCAGGTTTTTCATTTTTTAATATACTTTTATATTTTTTTATTAATTTTAAATCTTTTAATGGATTCGTGCCCCTTAATTCCATTTCAGTCGGAATAAATTTACAACCCATTTGTTCTAAATCATGTGATAAATTATGAGGTGGTGCTAATATTACTACAACATATTTTCTATCTAATAATTTTTCAACAAGTTCTATTCTGAAATTTATCAGTCCTGATAAATAATTACATGCAATTAAAACTTTTTTAATAATATCACCTACTTTATTATTTGTTGTGAAATTCCTGAATATTTAAGCTTAAAATAATTTCAAAAAATTATTTTAAGCTTCTATATAATGGAAAATAATTTGAATTTTTGTCAAAGTTTTCATCATTTTCTCTAATTGATA
>CANRPI010000072.1 GCA_947632475.1 uncultured Clostridia bacterium
AATAGAATTTAAATTAGATCAAATCGATGATATAACATCACCAGAAAAAATGATAGGAAATTTAACAGAAAACGGAGCAACATATATAGATACTATAGAAACAGAAGAAGAAATAAAAGACATAGATTTAACGCCACAAGATAATGGAGACTATTGTTTTAAACAGCAAGACGATGGAAGTTATGCACCTAATAATGGTAAAAATCATACAGGAACAGGAAAAGGAATAGGTAACAAAACAGCTAATTCATATGTAAAACTAGATTTAAGGGGAAAACAAGGACAATATGTTGTGGTGGTAAATGCAAGTGTATCAAGTGAACCAAGATTCGATTATGGATACTTAACAATAACTGATACACAAACAGCGCCAAAAGATACTGATGAAAATGGAAGATTCATGCATGAAGCAGGAAAAATAGATGCAAAAGATTATACATCTAAAGTATTAGATGGAGAACATACATATTATTTACATTTAGGATATAAAAAAGATGCTGGTGGAGATACGAATGATGATGAAGTTGTAATACATAATATAAAATTATATAAAGTTAATGTTAAGTCAAGTACATATAATTTTGTAAATGAAAATGGCGAATATAAATCAAACAATCAAGGAAAGTCAAACACAGTAGCAAATTCATATATTCCAATAAATTTGGCTGACTATCAAGGAAAATATATTCTAACAATAAGTGCAAAAGTATCAAGTCAAAGTAGTTATGATTATGGTTATGCAACAGTAACAACAGAACAGACAGCACCATCATATAGTAGTAATACATCAACAAGATTTGTATATATATCAGGAACAACAGATTCAGAGTATAAAGATTATACAATAACATTAAATGGAGGTTACCAATATTATTTACATTTGGGCTACTATAAAAATGCAAGTGATGATGCTGGGGAAGATACTTTCTATGTAAAAAATGTAAGAATAATATTAGATAGTTCGGAATTATATCGCACATCGATGGTAACTAATAGTGAAGGAAAAGTAACAACACAAATACCATATGGAAGATATAGTGTAACAGAAGTAAATACACCAGAAGGATATATAACATTAGAAAAACCGATAGTTATAGATTTTAAAGAAGATAATAAAGCTATAGTAGAAGGTTCAGAAAATGCAAGATATGAAAACGGAGAATACATAATATCAAATACACCTTTATCAAAAGTAACAGTACACCATTATTTAAAGAAAGAAGATGGAAGTACAACAACAGATAGCGTAGCACCAGATGATTTACTATATGGCAAACCAGGAGATACATATGAAACAAAGGCACACTTAGATTTACCAAAATATGAACTAGAAAAAAATGAAGATGGAACATATAAAATACCAGAAGGTGCAAGTGGAAATTATGGACCAGAAGATAAACAAGTAACATATTATTATGTAGAAAAGAAAATACCATTAACAGTACACCACTATATAGAAGGCTCAGAAACAAAAGTACCACTTGCAAATGGTGATGTAGCAGAAGATGAAACAACATATGCAAAGGAACATACTCCATATACAACAACTGCAAAAACAGCTGAAGAATTAAATCCAAAATATGAATTTAAAGAAGTAGAAGGAAATGCAGAAGGAACATACCAATATGAAGAAGTAGTAGTAACATATTACTATGCAGTAAAAGATTCACCAGGAGTAATAGTACACCATAAAGAGAAAGAAACAGGAAATACATTATCAGAAGATGTATTATTACCAAAGAATCGAGAAACTGCAAAATATGGAGACCATTATGAAACAGAAGCAGCAACAGACATACCAGAAAACTATAAATTAGTAGAAAAACCAAGCAACTGGCAAGGCAATATGACAGATAAGCTAACAGAAGTAACATATGAATATGCGTTAAAAGATCCACAAATAACAAATGAAAGTATAGTAAAAACAGGTACAGAAAGTATTGAAACAAAAGATGCAGAAGTAAGTTATGCAATCAATTACAATGTAACAGTATCAGAATATATAGGACAAGCACAAATAACAATAATAGATACATTACCAAATCCAATAGATTTATCAAAATCAAATTTGGATAAGGGAACATATAATCAAGAAAATCATACAATTACATGGCAAGAGGTAACAGATATTAACACTTATGAGAATAGCGAACTAGTAGATGGAAACGATCAAAAATCCATAACATTAACCTATACAAAGAATATAAAAGTAGTATTTAGCACTATGAATTATAGTGCAAAAGAGATGAAGAATAATGTAAGTGGAAAGATTAAGTTATATACTCCAGACAAAGAAAGTGAGCCTGTAAAAGATGATACAACAACAGAAACTAAATTTACAACAGAATTAACAGCAGTAAAAGTATGGGATCATAAAAATAGCATATATGAAAAACCATCAAGAGTAAAATTACAAGTAATAGGAAGTGTAGATGGACAAGAAAAAGTAAAAAGAGAGCAAGAAGTAACATTAGCAAATAACAAAGTAGATGAAAACGAAGATAGATGGAGCTATACATTTACAGAGCTACCAAAATATGATGACTTAGGAAATGAAATAGAATACAAGATAGGAGAGACAGAAGCAGGAGCAGGAGAATTAGCATATTATGATTCTTCTATTAACCAAGCCGAAAAAACAATAACGAACACATATAAAGGACCAGTAATAAGCAGTAAGAAAGAGTCAGCTGGAAAAAATGAAAAAGACTATGTAATTGAAGCAGAAACAATAACCTATACAATAACAGTAACAAATGATGGAGGAGTAGGAAAAGAAGTAAAAGTACAAGATAACATACCAGATGGAACAACATTTACAGAAGGTTCAATAAAAGTAAATGGAAATACTTCATATAGTTTAAACGGACAAGAAATAGATTTAAAAACCAAGACAGAACAAAACTTAACAGATGGAATAGAAGTAATGGTTGATGCACATTCAAGTACTAAACTATCATTTGAAGTAACAGTAAATGATTTGAATCAAGGAGTATTTGAAGGAAAAATAACAAATACAGCAAAAGTAGATGGTGAACAAACAAAAGAAATCACAGATACAGTAAAGAAACCAAACATATCATTTGAAAAGAAAGCAGAAATAACAAGAGAAAGGGCATCATATCAAGAGCCTGAAAACGTAATAGAACCAGCAGATGGTGAAGTAAAAGAAAATGATATAATCACATACAAGATAGAATTAACAAATAGTGGAGAAATTGTAGGAACGGCAATAGTAAAAGATACAATTCCAAATGGAACAGAGTTTGTTGCAGAAAGTATAAAAGTAACTAATAGTAGAGGAGAAACAGAAGGAGATTTATCTCAAAAAGGAGAAGAAGACCTAAAAACAGACGGAATTTCAATAAAATTAGAACCAAACGAAACAAAAACATTAGAATTTAAAGTTAAAGTAAAAGACGGAGAGAACTTAGCTAAGCTAGAAAATACAGCAAAAGTAAATAACAACTCAGAGAATCCAAGAAATCCAGAAGTTGATACAAACACAGTAACACATACTTATGTAGAGCCAAAAATAACTCAAAGTAAGAAGTCAGAAAGAACAAAAGGAAAAGACTATGTAGTTGAAGGAGAAGTAATCAAATACACAATTACAGTAACAAATGAGGGTGGACTAGGAAAAGATGTAGT
>CANRPI010000073.1 GCA_947632475.1 uncultured Clostridia bacterium
TTATATCCATTAACACTTGCTATATCAAAACAAATTATGCCAGTTTATGACAAACCAATGATTTATTATCCATTATCAGCATTAATGTTATCAAATATAAGAGATATATTAATTATATCTACGCCAAGAGATATTAATATGTTTAAAGAACTATTAGGAGATGGATCAAAGTGGGGAATGAACTTTCAATATACTATTCAAGATAAACCAAGAGGACTTGCAGATGCATTTATTGTTGGTAAAGAATTTATTGGTGATAGTGATGTAGCGATGATATTAGGTGATAATATATTCTTTGGACAAAGTCTTACAGAAAAATTAGAAAGAGTAAGTAAAAACCATGAAATGGCTACTATATTTGGATATCCAGTAAAAAATCCAAGAGCTTATGGTGTAGTTGAAGTTGATGAAAATGGTAATGCCATATCAATAGAAGAAAAACCTGAAAATCCAAAATCTAATTTATGTGTACCAGGACTATATTTTTACCCAAATAGTGTTATTGAAATTGCTCAAAATGTAAAACCATCAGCAAGAGGAGAAATAGAAATTACTTCAATTAATGAAGAATATATGAATAGAAAACAATTAAAAGTTGAAAAAATGGGTAGGGGATTAGCATGGTTTGATACTGGAACACATGCAGATTTATTAGAAGCAGCAGATTTTGTTAGAACAATAGAAAATAGGCAAGGAATGCAAGTATCTTGTCCAGAAGAAATTGCATTTAGAAAAAATTGGATAAATAAAGATGAATTGCTAAAAATAATAAAGCCATTTTTAAAAACAGAATATGGAAAATATTTAAAAGATTTAGCAAATGGTGTAATATACTAGATATATATATATATATATCAATTTGACAAATAAGAAAAATTGTTTTATAATTTAATTATAAATGTTAAGGAGATTATACATGAATAATTTTGTTAAAATGGATGTGGCAATTGAGTTAATAGCAGACAAAATTTCAAAAACAACAAGACAATATATAGAAACAAATAATAATGAATGTAGAAATCAATTAAACAATTTAATTATAGAAAGAGATAATATTTATAATGGAGATATTCAAACTATAGATAAAGTTATAAATGTTTATGGACAAGAATTAAAAAATAGTTTAGATGGAGAATTATAAAAATATTATGGAAAATGAAAAAATTATTAAATTAAAGAATCAATACAAACTTTCTAAAAAAAATCATAATGAAATATATCAGATTATAAGAAAAATGGTGTTTGAAAATAAAAAACCATCTGAACATCCAATATCTATTATTGTGGGAGCCCAACCTGGATCAGGTAAGGGTTCCTTAATTGGTTATTCAAAAAAGATGTTTTTGGATAATAATGTAATAATCATTAGTTCAGACGATTATAAACCATTTCATCCAAAAGCAAGTATAATAGCTAAAAATTATCCGACATTATATTCTGTTATAGTTGAAGAAGATAGTGCTAAATGGACAAGCAAAATATTAAAAGAAGCAATAGAAAAAAAATATAATTTTATTTTTGAATGTACCTTAAGAAATGAAAGAATTATAGAAAGAATGAAAGAGCTTAAGGAAAATGATTTTGAAGTTATAGTAAAAGTTATGGCGGTATCATATTTGGAGAGCCTACTATCAGCATATGAAAGATATGAAAAACAAGTAGAGGTACGAAGTTGGGGAAGATTTTTTGACCCATCAAGTTATAATGATATGTATCAAAATATTCCAAATACAATACAATCAATACAAAGTAGTAAATATTATGATGCAATTGAAGTTTATAAACGAGGTAAAGATATAAAATCTCCACAATTAATTTATTCAACATACACAAAAGAATATAAATTAAGACATCAAGATATTATCAATTATAAAAAATTTCTATATACTACAGCAAAAGAGGCTATTCTTAAATATAGAAATGAAGAAGTCGAAAATTTAGGAGAAAAGATTAATGAAAGAATAAAAAAATTAAATGATGATTTTGATAGAAGAAATGCCACACAAGAAGAGAGAAAAGGACTTGATATACTAAATGAAATAGCATTAAATTATAATTATAAATAGTGTAAAATTATCAATTAGTTGAAATTGTATTATTTATATGATATAGTAAAAAAAGTTAAAATATTTGTATAAATATAAAGAAAGGAAGAATCTTAAATGGGAAAATTTAAAAAAATAGAAACTTCTATTGATGGTGTTTATATCATTGAGCCAAGTGTTTTCGGTGATAATCGTGGTTATTTCATGGAAACTTATAGTAAAGCTGAATTTGAAGAGATGGGATTAAATTATGATTTTGTACAAGACAATCAATCTAAATCAAAAAAAGGAGTTTTAAGAGGTTTACATTTTCAAAAAGAAAATACTCAAGCTAAACTTGTTAGATGCTTAAAAGGAGAAGTATTTGATGTAGCAGTAGATTTAAGACCAGGTAGCAAAACATATGGTAAATGGGAAGGAGTTATCCTTTCAGAAGAAAATAAAAAAATGTTTATGATACCAAGAGGGTTTGCCCATGGATTTTTAGTCTTATCAGAAGAAGCAGAATTTACCTATAAATGCGATGATATTTATAATCATGAAGCAGAAGGAGGACTTGCTTGGAATGATCCAGATGTTAATATCAATTGGCCTTTAGGAAGTATGAAATTAAATGAATTATTGACATCAGAAAAAGATAGTAAATGGCCATCTTTACAAGAGTTGAAAAAAACAGACTTATTTAAAAATCTTTTCTGTTAGGATGGAAAAAAATAATGATTGATATAGTAAAAGCAAAACAGGCCTTTCAAAAATATGCTTCTAATTATGATAGTAAAGAACCTAGAATTCAAATTAAAATGATTCACATGTATCATGTCGCTGAAAATGCTAGAGGAATTGCTCGTTCGATTGGACTATTAGAAGAGGAACAAAAGCTAGCTGAACTAATTGGCTTGTTACATGATATTGGAAGATTTGAACAAGTTAGGTTGTATCATACCTTTTCAGATAAAATGAGTATAGATCATGCCAAAAAAGGAGTGGAAATTTTATTTAAAGATAAGGAAATTAGAAAGTTTATTAAAGACGATACTTATGATAATATTATTCAAAAGGCCATTATAAATCATAATAAAATAAAAGTAGAAGAAGGACTTTCTAAAAAAGAGTTGTTATATGCCAATATTATTAGAGATGCGGATAATGTAGATATTTATAGGGCGATGCTAGATTCTAATCAAAAAATAGAAGAATTTTGTCATTTAGGAACAAAAGATATTTCAAAAGAGATTTTAAGTCAGGAATTTTTTGAAAACTTCAAAAAAGAAAAACCTCTATTATATACAGATGCCAAAAGTGATATGGACATTATCGTTGCAATTATAGCACATATTTATCTTTTAACTTTTCAAGAAAGTTTGGATAAGATAGAAAAAAATGACTACATCTCTAAAATTGTTAAAAGACTTCATTGTCAAGATACCAATACAAAAGAGAAGATGAATCAAATTGTTCAAATAGCAAGAAATTATATAAATAGAAAAAAAGGAGAATAAAATAAAAATGAAAAATGTATTAGTAACAGGAGCAGCAGGATTTATAG
>CANRPI010000074.1 GCA_947632475.1 uncultured Clostridia bacterium
AATTTATTGTAAAGTTTATTGTAAAGTTTATTGTAAATCTAATAATATTTTCCAATAACCTTTTTTGTTTGTGCCAACTCTTTCTAATGCATTATTGTCTTTTAATTTTTTTATATTTGTAGCAATGGATTGTCTACTTACTTTTAATTTTTTCGCTATATCAGATTGAGTAATATTAGGTTTCTCTATTATTATATTTATAATTTCCTGTTGTATGTTACTTAATGGAAGCTCATTATCATTAAATTTTTTCTGATTTTTGTTTGATAAATCATAAGTTCCATAGTTTTTATCATAATATGATGGTCTTAAAAAACTTCTTCAAAGAACTCATCATATTGAAATTTAGGTTCTTTAAGTCCTGCATCTTCCATTAATTCTCTCATTCTTCCTATGCCAGTTCCTGCTTTTTCTATATAATGTGTTCTTCTTAATAAATCTGCAATAATAGGATTTCGTGCAATACTTCTTTTGCCAAAATTTTCTTTTGTAATTCCTTTTGGCACTCCTCCAGGACTTACGATTGAAACTCTATCATCATAGATTTCTACCATTACATTTGCACCTTCTTCAAAATATTGGCGATGGCATATACCGATTTATGATAGCCTCTTTTAACACATCTTCTGGAATTTCCAAAACTTCTTTTCTTGTTGCATTTCCTTGTTCTCTCATAACCTCTGCATTGATTAGATAAGTTAAATTTATGTGTTTCTTTGCAAATGCTAGAGCATCTTCTATATTGGTTATTATGTCTTTATTACAATCCAATGTATCTAAAATATAAACTCTATTTGTGCCTTTAAAAGCAATACAAGTTATATAATTTTGAATTAAGAAATTTGTAGGATTCTTTGCAAAGAAAATAACACCTGCATTGGTGAACATATATTTATTATCTACTTTTTCTAAACAATTTAGGTTTATCAATAATTCTTCTCTTGCAATTATTTCACTTGTGTTAGATAATTTTAAAAATTTTTTATAAGCATTTTCATCAAAATCTTCTGGGTATTTAGCTTTTTTATTTATCATTCTGTCAAACTGTATTTTTCCACCATCTTCTAAATACTCTCTAATTTCATTTCTATTCATCTTTTGACACATAGCACCTGCTCTTAAATAATACCCATCACTTGAAGAATATGGTTTATCATCTCCTTCTGATACATTTGCAACAATAACATTTGTCATCACTATCCACCTTTCCAATTATGCAAGAACTTCTTGCACAATTTATTTTGCTCTATTTAATTGACATTATAACATTTATTTCCAAATTTTTCATTACATTTTTAAAAATTTATACATATATTAATTCTTTCAATATATTCTCCTCTGTTTGATTCTTAATTACATTCATTGTCCCAACCCAATTAAGTATATCTGTATTTTAAATAGTTTAATCTCATTTTTCCATACTTATTCAACAGTATGTCATGACCATAATAAAATACATGGCTCATTTATACAATCAAAACAAGCAGAATGTAACTTTCACATTTTAAGATATTGTAAAGCAGAATTTGATAGTGAGAGATGCTTAAAAGCAAGGTTAAGAGAACGTGTTGGTATCATTTAAGATTTTTAACAGACTTTAGGAGCCTTCGATTAAACGAAAGCTCTTTTGATTAAAAAGGTAAATCTTCTTCATACTCATCGTCAAAAAATCCTGAATCCTCTAAAAAGTTAAAATTAAGTAAGTTTTTTTATAAAAAAACATTATCTAGTAACTGTTTTATGTTGTTTGTTTGCTACTGTTAGTCTAAAAGTAAAATAGCAAGTACTAATATTATTACAAATACCATACTCGCTATTTTTTACATATTTTTACATTTTTATATCCCTACGTCAGGGCTATTCACATATAAGCACTGTACGGAAACCACTAGTATACCAAGAAAAGCCATTCGTATCGTAAAAAGCGAAACCTCCAGCACGATAATAATCATCATAATCGCCTCCACGTATGAAAAATGGACTGCCGGTGACCAAAAAGTTAGAGCCTTCCCCAAACCAGCTGGTATAGCCTTCGTATCCAGTAGATGTCTCTAATATTGCGTCTCCATATCCATAGTTTGCATTGCTATATGCTGTTCTATTATTTTCTCTAGTATCACTGGAACTACTACTTCCATCAAATGGATATACTGTTGAGTATTTTGTGCTTAATGTTTTATACCCTTCTGCATCTTTAGTAAATGTTGCTACTAATGGGAATGATACTGTTGTTGAACCATATGTCTTTAAATTTCCATTTCCGTTCGTTATATATCCTGCTACTCTTTCCCATGCTCCTCCACTTAAATCATATACTCCATATGCATTTCCAGTTGTACTTTGATTTACATTTGTATTTGCAGTTGCTTTTTCTAGGCCTCCTGTATAAAAATTTTTATCATTCATTGTTATTTCTGTTCCATTTCTTCCGTATTGGCTATGAGTTAAGTATGCTACTGCTCCCCATTCACTATTTTTCATTAAGTGACTTTCTTTACTTCTATCGTAATTATAACTATTGTCATATGATTTTCCTATACTTATGAATCTCCATGATGAGATTCCTGGTTTACTTACTGCTCTTATTGTACTTGTTGTTGCTAAATCTCCTATTGTATCTTCATTATTACTACTTTTTAATTGTTCTGGTTTCCATTCTGATTCTTCTTCATTCCATTTTTCCATTCCCATTTCATATTTTGCTACCCAGATTCCTGAGATTTCGCTATCCCATTCTCCATTCATATAATTATTACTTCTTCCATTTCTAAATGCTGGGTGCACTTTATAGTCTATTATATCTGCTTCTGTTACGGTTGTTGGTATAAATTTTACTTCTATTTTTCCTGCGTCTGCATCTGCTGCTTTTTCTGTTAGTTTATATTCATATCTTGGTATCCATACCCAATAACTTCCGTCTTCTGTTTTTGCATTTGCCCATTTACTTGCTGTGTTATCTCCATCTCCTTCTGCTGCTTTGTATTCATACCATTCGCTGTCCTTAAAACTTGAGTCACCTTGTTTTATCTCATTTCCTGAGTCGTCCCAATATACTGGTGTCATTCCTGCTTTTAATACTGGCACATTTACTTTCTTTTCTCCATCCCAGTTGTCATTGGCAAATTTTATTGTTTTGTCCCCTATTTTTATTTGATAACTTGCTTCTATTCCTTCTTCTGCATTTCCTAGTATTTCATCTTTTTCATCTTCTGTTAATAATTTTTGCTCTACTAAATCGTCTACTAATTCTTTTATATCCTGAGTTGTAGTACTTGAACCATAATTATTACTTTCATTGTCTATTTTCCATAAGTTTACTGCTTCTTCTACACTTGC
>CANRPI010000075.1 GCA_947632475.1 uncultured Clostridia bacterium
CTTATTTTCAATATATTAGTGGTTTTTTCAACATTCGTTCCATTGCGAGGCACGAGCACATTTAGTACTATTGTTATCACTAATGCTATTAGAGTTATTCCTCTCATTTGCATAAAATTAGTTTTTAATAGATTTTTTCTAGTTTTTTTACTCATTTTTTTTCTTCCTTTCTTTTGTTTATTAGTATTTACCTTTTAGTCATATTTTATGTGTGACATTTTTGTCGTATTTGTTTTATTATATTCTTTTAAGACTTAAAAGTCAATATTTCGTCTGGTATTTTATGACAAAAATATCATTCTTTTTTTATTTACTCTGTAATATAATTAATCAAAATTGATTGGAGGTTAAATATGATTAAACAATATAGATTAGCACAAAAATTGTCACAAGAAGAATTAGCTGAGGAAATTGGTATTAGTTGGCGTCATTTGCAAAGACTTGAGCATAATGAAGAAAATACTAGAATTTCTACCTTCAAAAAAATTGTAAAAATTTTAAATGTACCAGATGAAGAAATTATAAAATTTATAAAAAAATAGATAAAAATTAAACCAAGGTTTTTAATTCCTTGGTTTAGTTTTTGTTTGATTACATATGAATTATTTTAATTCAACTGTTGCTCCAACTTCTTCAAATTTAGCTTTTAAATCTTCAGCTTCTTCTTTAGAAACTCCTTCTTTAACTGTTTTTGGTGCTCCATCTACTAAGTCTTTAGCTTCTTTTAAACCTAGTCCTGTAGCATCTCTAACTACTTTTATAACTTTTATTTTTTGATCTCCTGCTGCTGCTAATACTACATCAAATGATGATTTTTCTTCAGCTGCTGCTGCAACTGCTCCTCCAGCTGCTGGTGCAGCTGCTGCTACTGCAGATACTCCATATTTTTCTTCAATTGCTTTTACTAAGTCATTTAATTCAACAACTGTTAAAGCATCGATTTCTTCAATAATCTTTTCTATTTTTTCCATTTTTAAATCCTCCTATTTTTATTGGCTTTTGCCAAATTTTTATTTTTTTATTATTCTGCTGATTTTTCTTCAGCTTCTTCTGCTTTTGGTGCTTCTTCTTCAGATGTTTGTGCACTTTCTGCTGGTACTGAAACTGCTACTTTTTCTCCAGCTTCTTCTTTTTTGATTCTTACTTGATCAAGTGCAACTGCAACTTTTGATATGTTTGCAAGTAATGCACCAGCAAGCATAGATAGTAAAGCTTCTCTTGATGGTAATTTTGCTAAAGTTATTATTTCTTCTGGTGTCATTACTTTTCCATCAATTACTCCACCTTTAATTTTGTAATATTCATTGTCTTTGCTAAATTTATATATGATTTTAGATGGCTCTAAATAATCTTCTTTGCTCATAATTACAGCTGTTGGTCCTACTAAAGTTTCATCTAATCCTTCTATTCCTGCTTCTTTTAGAGCTCTTCTTGTTATGTTATTTTTTATGATTGTGTATTTAGCATTAACATTTCTTATGTCTTTTCTTAAAGTAGTGTCGCTTTCTACATTAATTCCTCTGTATTCTGTTAAAAGAATTAATTTTGCTTCTTTCATTTCTTCTGCTAATTTTTTTACTTCTTCTTTCTTTTGATTTAGTATTTTTTCACTTGCCATGTATTTTTTCACCCCCTAATGTTTTATATAAAATCCTATACTTTTGTATAGCATATTTTATTTTTTATAATTTAAAGTTCTACTTCTTTAAATTAAAAATAACACTTTTTTGCCTATTTCGAGGATACAAAAAGAGTGTTATCTTTATATAAAATATTTTTATATTTTAGATTTTTTCATATATTGTAACCTCGGTAGGACTTCTAATTTTTTTCTATAATTTTTTAATATAGATTTTTCTTTTATATGCCTACTGTCTTTGGCTTATATTATTATATTATATTTTTATTGGTTTATAAATATACTTGGCCCCATTGTTGTAGCAATTGCTATACTTTTTATGTATTGCCCTTTTGCTGCAGCTGGTTTTGCTTTTATAATTGCATTCATTATTGTTTCATAGTTTTCTTTTAGTTTGTCTGCTCCAAATGAAACTTTTCCAAATCCTAAGTGAATTATGTTTGTTTTGTCTAAACGATATTCTACTTTACCAGATTTTATTTCATTTATTGCTTTTGTTACATCCATTGTAACTGTTCCTGATTTTGGGTTTGGCATTAGTCCTTTTGGTCCTAATACTTTACCTAATCTTCCTACTACTCCCATCATGTCTGGAGTTGCTACTATTACATCATAGTCAAACCAGTTTTCATTTTGGATTTTTGGTATTAGTTCTTCTGCTCCTACAAAGTCTGCTCCTGCTTTTGTTGCTTCTTCAGCTTTTGGTCCTTTTGCAAATACTAATACTTTTTGTGTTTTTCCTGTACCATTTGGAAGTACTACTGTACCTCTTACTTGTTGGTCAGCATGTTTTGAATCTACTCCTAGTTTTACATGTAGTTCAAGTGTTTGGTCAAATTTTGTTTTTGGCATTTTTTCTATGATATCTAATGCTTCTTTGATATCATATGTTTTTGTTCTGTCAACTAATTTTTCGCTTTCTGCATATCTTTTTGATGTTTTCATTTTTTATTTTACCTCCTTTGGTTTTAACGAGCTTTTTGCTCTCCCAATTTTTATAATAATTTTTTATTATTAACTATTTTTAGTCTGTTACGACTACACCCATTGATCTAGCTGTTCCTTCTACCATACTCATTGCTGTTTCTATTGTTGCTGCATTTAGGTCTGGCATTTTTTGTTCTGCTATTTCTTTTACTTGTGCTTTTGTTATTTTAGCAACTTTTTCTTTGTTTGGTTTTCCTGAACCTTTTTGAATTTTTATTGCTTTTTTTATTAGTACTGCAACTGGTGGAACTTTTGTAATAAATTCAAATGATTTATCTTTGTATACTGTTATTACTACTGGTATAATCATTCCTGGTTGGTTTGCAGTTCTATCATTGAATTCTTTTACAAATTGCATAATGTTAACACCACTTGATCCTAATGCAGGTCCTACTGGTGGAGCTGGGGTTGCTTTTCCTGCTTCTATTTGTAATTTAATTATATTTGATATTTCTTTTTCTGCCATTTTATGGCACCTTCCTTTCTTTTTGCTTGGAAATTTTTATTTCACTTTTTGAACTTGTGAAAATTCTAATTCTACTGGTGTTTCTCTACCAAACATAGATACTAGAACTTTTACTTTATGTTTTTCTGTATTTATTTCTTGCACATTTCCTACAAATCCTTCAAATGGTCCATTCATAACTTGTACTTGATCATTTACTTCATAA
>CANRPI010000076.1 GCA_947632475.1 uncultured Clostridia bacterium
CAGGAAATAATTCGACAGACAGTCAAGATAGTAGATGGGCAAATGCAATAACAGAAGACCGGAAGTTACTGGGTATGGATACCAAGATATGAATATAAACTAACAGAAAAAGCAGCAGATGCAGAAGCAGGAACAATAGAAGTAAAATTCATACCAACAACAGTAACAGAAGCAGATACAGAAAATTATAAAGTACATCCAGCATTTAAAAATGGAAGCAGTAATAATTATAAAAATGGAGAATGGGATAGCGAAATCTCAGGAATCTGGGTAGCAAAATATGAAATGAGTATGGAAAAAAGAGATAATGAAGAATCAGAATGGAAGTCAGAAACATTAAGTGGTAGTACTACAGATATGGATGCAGTAGGAAATAAAGCAATATCAAGTACAATAAGAGCAGTAAGTAAACCAAGAGTATCATCATGGAGATATATAAGTATAGGAAAATCATACGATAATAGTTATAATTATGATAGGAGTAAAGAAAGTCACTTAATGAAAAATAGTGAATGGGGAGCAGTAGTATACTTAGCACATAGTCAATACGGAAGAAATGGAACAAAAATAACACAAAATAATAATTCATCATATATAACAGCAGGAGGAACAGATGAAAAAATACTAACAACCAATGCAGACCAAAGTACAACAGGAAACGAAAGCGGAATATATGACTTAAGTGGAGGAGTATGGGAAAGAGTAACAGGATATATAACAAACGGAAATGAAAACTTAAAAATATATGGTTTAACAACAGTATCATTTCCATTAGTATCAACATTTAGTCAAAATACAGAAGCATATAAAACCTTAAGTACAAAATATTCAACGGTATATCCAGTTACCACAGAAGATACTAGACAAAAAAATGGAGAAGCATATAAAAATGCAAATGAGTCAGAAGAAAATTATGGATATGGAGACGCAATATTAGAGACATCCACTGGATACGAAGCTACTACCAGTTGGTTTAAAGCATATTCTAACATTCTATTTACTAACGAAGGGTTCATGATACGTGGAGGTAGTATATATGATCGGAAGTGGAAGTTTTGCATACAGTACTTCGAAGGGACTTTGTAATGCTGGTGGTGGTTTCCGTACGGTACTTTTATGTGAATAATCTTAAAAATGTAAAACTAGAAAAAAGTAACAAGATAGCAGAAACAGCTAAAAGAAAATTTTAGTGAATGAAAAGAAAAAAGCAGTACTTGCTTTTTTTTTCGTAGTATAGTAAAATAAAAGAAAATCAATGACAAGGAGGAAGAAAAATGGTAGAAAATGGCATCGGAATAGGAACAAGTGATTTCAAAAAAATGAGAATAAAAGACAACTATTATATAGATAAAACAATGTATATAAAAGACATAATAGACAATAAAAGTGAAGTAATACTAGTAACACGTCCAAGAAGATTTGGAAAAACCCTAAATATGAGCATGTTAAAATATTACTTTGACATAAATGGAAAATACAATAAAGAACTATTTGAAGGACTAAAAATCTTAGAACAAGAAGAAAAATACACATCAAAATTAGGATATTATCCATGTATATATATGACCTTAAAAGACGTAAATGCCGCAAACTATGAAAGCATGTTACTAAGCCTAAAAACAGCAATGTTGCATATGTATAAGGAGCATATGTATTTATTAGAAAGTGAGAAAATATATGAATTTGAAAAAGAAAAAATAAATGATATATTATATTGTAGAGAAGATGAAATAGTATTAAAAAATGCTGTTAAAGACTTATGTGAATACTTAAACAGATATTATGACAGACCAGTAATGTTATTAGTCGACGAATATGATGTACCATTGCAAAATGCATATGTAGAAGGATATTACGAGCAAGCAGTAAAATTCTTTAAAACATTTTATGGAACAACATTTAAAGACAATCCATACTTAGAAAAAACAGTAGTAACAGGAGTATCAAGAGTAGCAAAAGAAAGTATATTTAGTGGAGCAAACAACTTCGATGTATATACAGTATTAAACAATGAGTTTAATGACGACTTTGGAATAACAAAAGAGGAAATGGAAAAAGTGATAAAAGATTTTGACATAAAAGAAGACCAAGAAGAGATAAAAAAATGGTATGATGGATACAAAATAGGAGATTTAGATGGAATATATAACCCATGGAGTATATTACAATACTTAAAAAATAGGGAATTAGTACCATATTGGGTAAACACAAGCTCAAACGACATAATAAAATTAGTATTAAAGAACTCAAGCACAGTAAAAGAAAAAATAGAAAGATTATTAAAAGATGAAGCAATAGAAGTGAAAATAGACCAAGAAACAGTAATAGTAGGAATAGAAAATAACGAAGACAACATATGGGGGTTACTATTAGGAACAGGATATTTAAAAGTAGAAGAAATAGTAGACTTATCAAGGCATATCTATAAAGTGGTAATACCAAATTATGAAATAAAATTTTTATTTGAAGATATAATAGATGACTGGTTCAGAGACAAAGTAATAGGAAATGACTTAAATAGCATACTAAAAGACTTAGTAACATTAAATTTAGAAGAATTTGAAAAGAAATTTGAAATATTAGTAAGACAAATGTTTAGTTACATGGACGTAGGAGAAAACACAGCCGAAAACTTTTATCATGCATTTGTACTAGGAATGTTAGTAGGATTAAAAGACAGCTACTATGTAAACTCAAATAGAGAATCAGGAATAGGAAGATATGACATAATGTTAGAGCCAAAAGACAAGAATGGAAACAGTTTCATAATGGAATTTAAAGTATTAGAAGATAAAGAAGAAAAAACAATAGAAGAAACAATAGAAAATGCCAAAAAGCAAATAGAAGAAAAGAAATATGAAGAAAATTTAAGAGAAAGAGGATACACAAATATAACAAAAATGGTATATGCATTTAAAGGAAAAGAAGTAAAGATAGAAATATTTTAGCAAAAATGAAAAAAACTTTTAATTAAGTACAATACTTAATTAAAAGTTAAGATAAATTAAATATAGCATAATAACAATATTTGTGCAATAATTTCTTTAAAAAAAATCTAAGAAAAATCTAAAAAAATAAAATTTAAAAAGTTTAGAAAATATTAATATAAGAGTATTTTCTAAACTTTTAATATTTTAATTAAGTATTGTACTTAATTAAAATATTAAAAAAATAAATTCCCACATTTAGTGTGTGGATAAGAGAAAATAATTATTTTAAAATAAAAAGAGGTGAAAAACAAATGAAAAATTAAAAAAGTGGGTAAGCTAAAGAAAGTAATGAAAAATA
>CANRPI010000077.1 GCA_947632475.1 uncultured Clostridia bacterium
TCTCCAGCTTCTGCTTGGTCTAATAATTTTCTGAACATTTCAACACCTGTAACAACTGTTTTTCTTCTTTCTGTTGTTAGACCTATTATTTCAACTTCGTCTGAAACTTTTACAACTCCTCTTTCTACTCTACCAGTTGCAACTGTTCCACGTCCTGTTATTGTGAATACGTCTTCTACTGGCATTAAGAATGGTTGGTCTATTGGTCTTTCTGGTGTTGGGATATAGCTATCAACTGCATCCATTAATTCTTTCATTGGTTTGTATACTTCGTCTTCTGGATTTGTTGATGATGTTTCTAATACTTGTAGTGAAGATCCTTTTATAATTGGAATTTCGTCTCCTGGGAAACCATATTCTGAAAGTAGGTCTCTAACTTCCATTTCTACTAATTCTAATAATTCTGGATCATCAACCATATCACATTTGTTTAGGTAAACAACGATGTATTTAACACCAACTTGTCTAGCTAATAAGATGTGCTCTCTTGTTTGTGGCATTGGTCCATCAGCTGCAGATACAACTAATATTGCACCATCCATTTGTGCAGCACCTGTAATCATGTTTTTTACATAGTCTGCGTGTCCTGGGCAGTCAACGTGTGCATAGTGTCTGTTGTCTGTTTCATATTCTACGTGTGCTGTGTTTATTGTGATTCCTCTTGCTTTTTCTTCTGGAGCACCGTCGATTTGATCGTATGCTTCATATTGAGCTTTTCCTAGTAATGATAAGTATTTTGTGATAGCTGCTGTTGTTGTTGTTTTTCCATGGTCTACGTGACCAATTGTTCCGATGTTAACGTGTGGTTTTGTTCTTTCAAATTTTGCTTTTGCCATTTGAATTTCCTCCTTTAATTTGTTAGCTGTTCTTGTGAACTAGCTATTTTTATTTTTTTAAATTTAATAACTTATTAATGTGCTTGTATTTTATAACATTTCTGTAAAAAATGCAAGTCTTTTTTGTATTTTTATTAGCCTTAAGTTTAGATGTGTTCCAAATTGTTTCTCTAGTCTTAGTTGGGAACAGTTCCAAATTTGTGACTCTAGTTACAAATTATAAACGTTCCAAACTGTGACTCTAGTTACAAATTATAAACATCCAAAATTGTGACTAAGCATTTTCGCTGTTTGCTCCGCTTTTAGCTCTTGATGATACTATTGCATCACTTACTGATTTTGGAACTTCTTCATAGTGTGATGGTTCCATAGAGTATGATCCTCTTCCTTGTGTTTTTGAACGTAGGTCTGTTGCATAACCAAACATTTCTGATAATGGTATGAATGCTCTTATTTCTTGCATTCCATCATTTGCTTCCATTCCTTCCATTCTTCCACGTCTTGAGTTTACGTCTCCTATAACATCTCCCATGTATTCTTCTGGTACTGTTATTTCGACTTTCATGATTGGTTCTAGGATTACTGATTTTGCTTGTCTACATCCTTCTTTGAATGCCATTGATGCTGCTATTTTGAATGCCATTTCTGATGAGTCTACTTCATGGTATGATCCATCTACTAATGATACTTTGAAGTCTATAACTGGATATCCAGCTAAGATTCCACTTTCTGCTGCTTCTCTCATTCCTTGTTCAATTGGTTTGATGTATTCTTTTGGTACAGCTCCTCCTACGATTTTGCTTTCAAATTCTATTCCTTTTCCAGCTTCTATTGGTTCCATTTCAAACCATACATCACCATATTGTCCTTTACCTCCTGATTGACGTATGAATTTTCCTTGAACTTTTACTTTGTTTCTTATTGTTTCTTTGTAAGCAACTTGTGGTTTACCTACATTGCATTCTACTTTGAATTCTCTTTTTAGTCTGTCTACTATGATGTCTAAGTGTAATTCTCCCATACCTGCAATTATTGTTTGACCTGTTTCATGGTTTGTGTATGCTTTAAATGTTGGGTCTTCTTCTGCTAGTTTTGATAATGCTATTCCCATTTTTTCTTGAGCTGCTTTGTCTTTTGGCTCTATTGCTATATCTATAACTGGTTCTGGGAATTCCATTGATTCTAGTATTATTGGATGATCTGGATCACATAAAGTATTTCCAGTTGTTACATCTTTTAATCCTACTGCTGCTGCAATGTCTCCTGCATATACTTTGTCTATGTCTTCTCTATGGTTTGCATGCATTTGTAGAATTCTTCCTATTCTTTCTTTTTTGTCTTTACTTGAATTTAATACTGTTGACCCTGATTCTAGTGTTCCAGAGTATACTCTGAAGAAACATAGTTTTCCTACAAATGGGTCTGTTGCAATTTTAAATGCAAGTGCAGCAAATGGTTCTGAATCAGATGTTTTTGCAACTGTTTCTTCTCCATCTAATGTTTCACCTTTTATGTTTGGTATGTCTAATGGTGATGGCATATAGTCTACTATTGCATTTAATAGTTCTTGTACACCTTTGTTTTTATATGAAGAACCACATGTTACTGGTACTATTTTATTTGCTATTGTACCAATTCTTATTCCTCTTTTTATTTCTTCTTCTGTTAGTTCTTCACCTTCTAAATATTTCATCATTAATTCTTCATCTTGGTCTGCTGCTGCTTCTATCATTGCAGCTCTGAATTCTTGTGCTTTTTCTACCATATCTGCTGGTATGTCTGTTTCTTCAATTTCTTTTCCTAAATCGTCTTTATGAATATATGCTTTCATTTTTATTAAATCAACTATACCTTGGAATTGGTCTTCTGCACCTATTGGTAATTGGATTGGAACTGCATTTGCTTTTAGTCTATTTTTTAATTGTTCAACACAAAGCATAAAGTTAGCTCCTGTTATATCCATTTTATTTACATATACCATTCTTGGTACACTATATTTGTCTGCTTGTCTCCATACTGTTTCTGTTTGTGGTTGAACTCCACCTTTTGCTGCTAATACTGTAACTGAACCGTCTAGAACTCTTAGAGATCTTTGTACTTCTACTGTAAAGTCAACGTGCCCTGGTGTGTCGATTATGTTTATTCTGTTATTATTCCAAAAGCATGTTGTAGCAGCAGATGTAATTGTTATTCCTCTTTCTTGTTCTTGAGCCATCCAGTCCATTGTAGCTGCACCTTCGTGAACTTCTCCTATTTTATGTGTTTTTCCTGTATAAAATAATATTCTTTCTGTTGTAGTTGTTTTTCCGGCATCTATATGTGCCATTATTCCTATATTTCTAGTTCTTTCTAGTGGGTATGCT
>CANRPI010000078.1 GCA_947632475.1 uncultured Clostridia bacterium
GGGAAAAAATGATTGAAAATATAAAAAAGGAAAAAGAAAAGACAGTAAAAGTTGCAATAGTTGGAAAATATGTAAAACTAGAAGATTCATATTTATCAGTAATAGAAAGCCTAAAACATGGCGGTTTTGCTAATAATTGCAATGTTGAAATAGACTTAGTAAATTCTGAAAAAGTAACAAAAGAAAATGTAAATGAAACTTTAGAAAAATATCAAGCAATTGTTGTGCCTGGAGGATTTGGTGGCAGAGGAATTGAAGGCAAAATTGAAACTATAAAATACGCAAGAGAAAATAAAATTCCTTTTTTAGGAATATGTTTAGGAATGCAAATGGCAGTAATTGAATTCGCAAGAAATGTATTAGGATATGAAGATGCAAATTCAGAAGAATTTGATGAAGAAACAACTCATCCTGTAATACATATCATGAAAGAGCAAATAGGAATAAATAAAAAAGGTGGAACCATGAGGCTTGGAAGCTATCCTTGCAAAATTGAAAAAAATAGCTTAGCATATAAAGTATATAATAAAACTGAAATAGCTGAAAGACATAGGCACCGCTTTGAATATAATAATACCTATAAAGAAAAAATGGAAAAAGCAGGGCTTATGTGTTCAGGAATTTCGCCAAATGGAAAATTAGTAGAGATAGTAGAACTAAAAAATCATCCATATTTCATAGCTTCACAATTCCATCCAGAATTTCAATCTAGACCAGATAGACCAGCACCACTATTTGTAAATTTAATTAAGTATGCTAGGGATTTAAAAAAATTTGCAACGTGAATAAATTAAAAGTGTTAAATATATATTAAATTTATGTTAAATCTGTGTTAAAGGTATTGACTAAAGTCTAATTAATAAGGTATTATTAATATAATAAATAAACTTGATATAAAAAGAAAAAATTCATAAAAGTAAGGATGATACATATGATAAAAATAAATCAAATTAAAAGTAATAAAAATGGAATTACATTAGTTGCATTAGTTATAACAATTGCTATAATGCTTATATTAGCATCAGCTAATATTTCGATATTACTTAGTGGAGAGGGCTTACTTTTTACTGCACATAAGACAGAAAAAGACCAAAATGAAGCAATAAAAAAAGATGAAGAAGAACTTAATTCACTAATAGATATTCTTGATGATTCAGAAAAGAAATTTTATATATGGGTGGTAGATCAAAATCGATTGCCAATTGAAGGAGCTACTATAGAAATATATTCGGATCAAGCATGTAAGAATTTGAAAGAAACTATAGATATGACTGAAACTGGATTTTATGACCATTCAAATAAGATTTTAGAAAATGGCAAATATTATGTTAAAGAGACAAAGGCACCAGACGGATTTAATGAAATAGAAGAGCCATTGGAATTCGAAATAACGGGAAAAGAAAAAGAGGAATGGTTTATAATAAATGTAGGGGGAATGATAATACCTAACGCAGAGATGGCAATGCTTTCTCTTGAAGCTGCTGATAATGGAAATATATGGACAGTTAACTTCGAAGATGAATTTGCAGAAGACTTGAGTGGAGGTTCGGTTAATATTTCAAGTTATAGGATTGCTTCTACTAGAAAAGATAGCTATATGAAAAATACTGACAAATTTAATGGATTAAAATTTTCTAGATATGATTATGATACTATGTTATATGAAGCAAACCAGTTTATAGTATCTAATAATATAAGGTCAGATAAAATATTTGAAGATATAATGTGGGGTTCACAGTTTGAACTTGATGAAAACCTTGAAGATGCTAGCGAAATTGAAGGTGGAGTATATCTATTTAAATTTTCGAATATAGATACAGCAATGTATACTTATCATGTTATGGATGTGTTAGTTTTTATTAGACCGGGACATAGCGTGGAACCATGGAATGAAGAAGATTATTATGAAAATTCCTATACAATTGGTGGAGCGAGGAACAGAAGATTAACTTCGATAGCAATAGAATCAGACTTATTAACTTATAATCCAAATTTAGGAAGTGCAAATTTTGTCTATGAGATTATAGGAACAGATCCAAATTCTGAAGAAACAGTATACGATAATATTGTTGGCGTAAGTTTTGATAGTTCAGGAACAAAGAGAATAACAATTGAAGGTTTACCAATGGGATGTAATTATATGATTAGAAATTTATATAGAGGATCATATGACTTAGCTGACGACGGCGAGAAGAATATTGAAACCCTTGGAAATACAGGTGATATAGAGGTTGCGTCTTTTGTCTTTGAGTGGTACGGTGAAATAAGAAAGTCGTTTAACAAGCTAATTAGCTATAGATATGGATATGATGAAGGACATGCTTGGAGTTTTATAGAAGATGATGGAGGCTATGAGATTGAAGATGTTAATTCTGATGGAACAACCGATAACAGCCAGATAGATACGCCTGATATAGAAATAGATGTAGAGGTAAGAGACGGAGAGCAACATATAAAAATAATGAATGTAGATGAAAAAAGCGCTTTTGTAAGAATGAAAATAATCGCCAATACTGCTGAAGGCTATCAAATTTGTTATAGTGGAAGCGGACAAGATTGGGCGTTAGATGATGGCGAAGGCTATTACTTTTATGGTCAGGTTTTGAATGGAGGGGAATCTACAGAAGAATTGATATATGATTTAACTCTTCCAAATGATGAATTTGGTCAAAAACTTGCTGACGGCACTGTACGTAATGTATATGTCATTGCAGAATCAGCAAAAGTGCACTATAGAGAGGATGGATCGCCTTACGTGGAGTGGGGAGAGACTGTTGAACATGATTATGAGTGAAATTTAATTGTAAAATAAAAAGATTGAAAGGAATAAGAACCAATCTTAGTTCTATATAAATTCAAACAAGGGTATATATACCCTTGTTTGTTATATATAACAAGCTTTGAATGAAAGAATTTTAAATGTCTTTTATTAAGGCTTGTTTTTTTATTATGTTCATGTAATAATAAAAAGAATTTAGATGAAAATGTTGTGAAATTTTAGCAATATATATTGACAATTGCTAAAAATGGTTATAATATATATAAAGTTTAGCAGTCACGAAGCAAGAGTGCTAACTTCGGAAATATGAACTATATTATTGATAAAAAATAGAATTATTAAAATGAAGATATATTAAAGAAGCCAAACATACCTAAAAGAAATAGAGGTGAAAACAAGTGC
>CANRPI010000079.1 GCA_947632475.1 uncultured Clostridia bacterium
GAATTATATGGTACTTCTGTAAGTAGGTAACCTGATGCTTTTGCAAAAGCCTCTCCTATTTCTTTTGCTCCTTGTGGCTCATAATTTAAAAATTGCCAGTAGATTTCTTTTCCTTGTGTATGGTAGGAAAGGCTCAATTCAAAATTATGTGTTAATGTAAAGTTATAAAGTGCTATTGCTTCTCTTTGGGTTAATGGCCCTGCTCCTACAAAATCTCTAGGTCCTGGCTTTGTAAATCCTTGTGAAAACTTGATGTTTCTAGCATTTTTCCACCCTGCTGGAAATTGCAAATTTAAATCCACACCTTTCGTGTTTAAAATATACCAACCTAAAATTCTAAACAGTGATTTGTTGTCCAAGGACTATGCTCTTTGTATTTTCTTATGACACATTTGATAATTTATCAAATCACTGAAATTATATTAAATAGTTGCTATCAATCTCGATTTTTTATATTAAGCTACTTAGCATATATGCTGTAATATTACTTTATTCAAGAAATAATTTCATAATCAATAGTTGTTTTTTAAATTTGATTCATATATAATATAAAAGAATACAAAGTTTATTTATTTTATATAAAGGGGATGAAAAAATGGCTTATAAAGGAGAAGAAAATAAAAATCAGTATTTAGCTTTTTTTGAAGAAAATCCACTTGGAACATATGAGTTTATAATAGTCTCGCAATGTACAGATATCTTATATGGTGGTCGATTTGTAACAAATGCCGGACCAAACAGAGGCTTTGAAATATCAAAAGAATATGTAATTGACGCAGATAAAATTTTAGAAGATTTGAAAGAAACAAAAAAACAAGAAGAAACTTTTTCTAGTCTAAAAGAACCACTTTATACTAGTGGTAGTAATAAACCTAGATATATTGCACTGATTCTTGGAGAAGATATAAAACGTGAGGTATATGCAAAACTTAGGGAACGCATTGGAGGTAGACCCAATGATGCACAAGTGGCAGAAGAATTTGCTATATATGCATATAAAATAGGGCAATGTATCAAGGAAATTTCATTTGATAAAAGAAATTATAAAATTACGTTTAATAGAGATTTAACCCTAGATACTGTTCCAGAAGTAGATAGAGATGTAGTAAACAGACAAGTATTTAAAGATAAAACAAGTAAACAAGAAGCTACAGTAACTGAAAGAAAAACTGGGAACAATACAGTTCCTAATAATACTACAACACAAACAACAACCAATATTACAAAATCTTCTATGGCAGTAGATCAAAAAGAGAAGTCTGTACAGCTTGATGCAAATCAAATAATAGAACGAGTTAAAAAAAAGATAAAAGGTCAAGACAAAGCATTGGAAGATGTTGTTTCTGCCTTAGTACTAAATCAAGAAATAATTGGTAGCAATATTGAAAATGCAGATCAATGGAAAACCAATATACTTATAGATGGTCCCTCAGGAAGTGGAAAAACATATATTATAGAGAGTGTTGCAGAAGAATTAGGTTTACCATGTTGTGTAACTGGAATTACAAATTATTCCGGAACAGGATATAAAGGAGCAAGTTTAAGTGACATATTAGCTAGACTATTAAAAGCAGCTAATGGAGATTTGAAATTGGCTCAAATAGGTGTTGTTGCATTAGATGAATTTGATAAATTAAGCAATAACGAACAGGATAGTGGAAACAGTAATGCAATGCATCAATCAGTGCAAGATGAGCTATTAACATATATGAGTGGTACTAAGATAGATGTAGAGTATAATGGTATGATTTATGACTTTGATACAACAAATCTATCGTTCATTGCAATGGGGGCTTTTGAAAAAATGCATAAACGTAAAATTGCAATAAATGAACAAAAAATAAGTGAATCTAATGATACTGCAGATGGTGTTTCTAGAGAATATGAGGTAACAAAGGATGACTACATTGCTGAAGGATTAAGAAGAGAATTGCTAGGTAGATTTCAAACATTGACACACACAAATGAGCTAGGCATTGAAGAACTAAAAGATATTCTACTTAATTCAACAAATAGCAGATTAAAAAAGATTGAATTAATAGAAAAATTGCGTCATAAAACAATTGAAATAACAGATGAGGCAATTGATTATATAGTTCAAGATGCTTTTAAAAACAATACAGGTGCTAGGGCATTAGGAGATTCAATAGAGAACATTATAAGTTTTCTAAATAGGGATATTAATGATTCTTCTGTAACAGAAATTATTATTACGCCGGAAATTGTTGAAAAGGCGTTAAAAAGCCAAATGATTCAATACATTGATCCGGACATTAGAAGAAAAAAACTGGAAGGGAGATAAAAATTTAAATTATGGAATTTGTATGTACTGAAAAAATGGATGTTGAAAAACAAGTAAAAGTAATAGCAAATGAAATTGGAAATGAATATCCTGATATATTGCCAGAAAAAATATTAGAAATAGCTGTGTTAAGTGATACTGTTCATAAAAATGCAACGGAAGATACATTTTTTCAACGTTATTACATAATATTGCAATCTTTGGGAAAAGAATCGCCTATATATAATAGAGTTTATTCGGACATGGTAAAGGTGTGCAATAATAAACTGCATAATAAAATGTATCGCATTTTATACAATGATATAGTTAAATACCAAAATAATTTGATTAAAGAATTCCCATGTATAAGTGATTATTTTGATAATAATTTATCAAACGAACAAAAGGTAGAAAATGCAGAAATATATAAAGATAATATATTTAATACCCAAAAAGACATAACTTGTAAAGATAATACTTTATTACCAGAAAAAGTTAGAGAAAATAGCTCGATTTGGGAAAAAATAAAAGACTTTTTTAAAAAAATACTTAAATAATAAGACTAAATAAAGAACTTTCGAAACATTTTTGAAATTCTGATAGTACTAAATTAATATTTACACAATATTGGTGAAAAAAACGAGGTAAAACTCGTTTTTTTTAGGTTCAATTCTTCTAAAATCTTCTCATCTTTTAATATGTCAATCTAAAAGCACATGGACAAATATAAGTAAATTAAGTGTCATAACAAGCCATTTTCTTTAATAATCTGTATTAGATAAATTGATAGAAAAGGAGCTGATGCAAATAGTGAATAAAGATAAGCAAGGAATAAAAAGAGATAAATTAGAATTTAATACATATTGTATTTTTTCA
>CANRPI010000080.1 GCA_947632475.1 uncultured Clostridia bacterium
GTTTATTTGTCCTACATAGTCCCTAATAGCTGCTACAGCTTGTTCTTCTTTTGCATCTTGCGCTGCTTGGAAGATACCTCCATCGCTTAATACAAATGCAACTGTAATACCTGCTAAGATTAATAATACAACTATTGTAACTACTAATGCAATTAAAGTAATACCACTTTGTGTATTTTTGTTTTTCATGAGTTTTTTTCTCCTTTCTCTTTAGATTTTTTGTATATATTTATTTAAATAAATATAACCTAAATTATTTTAAACCTGTATTGTAGAACGTTCCTGTTGAGTTATCATCTGAAGGTTTATTTGTATTGTTATTATTTGTATTGTTACTTCCTGAGCCACCGTTATTTCCTGTGCTTCCAACATTATTTGTAGTAACATTTGCTGGATTATCCACTGATGTACTTGCCGAAAATGGATTTTCTTTTCCTGCTACATAACTATTTTGTTGTTTATATAAGTTTAAGTCTTTTCCGGTAATCGTATATGTTATATTTTGCTGTTCAGTTTCTGTAATTTCTTCATCTATTTCAGTTTTAACATCTTCTGGTGTTGTGTATGGACTCATTGGGTTTGGAATTGCTTTATTTGTAGGAATATATTCATAGAATATTACACCTAAAATTAAAACAATTGCTATACAAAGTAATAACATTATAAAAAATTCTTTTATAATTGACTTAGCCATTATTTTACTCCTTTATTTTTTTATTTTGCTATTAATCTTATGTGTTTTCTGAATTTTCCACATTTTGAGTATTCTGAGTATTTCCTGTACTTTCTGTATTTAGAACATTTTCTGAATAGGTAGTATTTTCTACTTTTCTTTCTTCAGTTTCTTGTGCACTTGATGATGGTGTTGCAGAAGTATTTCCATTATTTACAACGTTTTCAGTATTATTTACTGAATTGTCTGTATAACTAACTATTTCTTGTTTCATTCTAACATTTCTTACAGTAAAACTTGCTCGTACAGTATCAGTACCATTTGGTTCCATTTTAAATGCATAAATTCTAAAACCTAATTCTGTATCAGATTCAATTGCTTCAATAAAATCTTTAATTGGAATATAGTTGCCAACTACTGTAAAAGATATATTTTTCAAGCTTGGATCAGATTGAGTAATTGTTGTTGGAGTGTATGTTAAATTTACACCATAAAGGCCACTATAATTTCCCAATTTTGCCATTAAAAATTCTGATGTATATTCTTCAGTTTGAGTTGCCCCTTTTATTTCACCTACTGTACTAACTTGTGCTAAATCTAGGTATTCTCTTTTTGCATTTAAGAGTCTTGTTATATTGCCTTCTAATTCGGTGGCTTTTGTTTGATAAGTGCTATGCATTAGTAATTCCGTTTGTGATATTTCTAATGATAAGTTATCATTTGCCTCACCAATTTGTTTTATGCTTAATATTTTAAAGTTTCCTATGCTTATTCCTCTAAAAATAGTAAAGAATGCCAAGATACATAGCAAAACAATTACAGCACAAATTAAGATTTTTTTCATGGTAAATCTCCTTCTATTTTAATTTTTATCAAATCGCCTTGCTTTTCTCCATCATTTGATATTACAGTATCTGGATTCAAGATTCCTTGTGTTTTTAACACTACTTTAAAATATCCTAGTTGCTCATATCTTTGTGATTGTGCTTCTATTACAATATGTTTTCCTGACGGATTATTTATAGATAGTAATTGTACTCCTCTTGGAATACTTGCCCTAACTTGTGACAAGAAATTTGGAATAATTTTTTTATTTTTATTGTTAGCTTCTAATTCACTTCTTGCATCTTCCAAATTCTGTTTTAGCTCTATATACTGTTCTGTTTTAGCATTTGCTTTATCTATATCAGCTGATATGGCTTGTATTTGTTTTGTAGTGTCTGCTTTAACTTCTGCTATTTCTGTCATTTTTGCTTCTATTCCATTATTAAGGAATACAGAAAATCCTGAGTAAATTATAGTTAAAAGTAAAATTCCTCCAGCTAATCTACAAAGACTCAATTCAACTTTATCTAAATTACCTTTTAAATCAAAGTTAATTTTAATAGACTTTTTCTGGCCTTTATTATTGTCATCGTTCTTTTGGAACTTAGCTAAAAGGTCGTTTACATCATCTTTTAAAGTTCTGTTTTTGAAGTTTATACTTTTTATTCCATATCCCAAACCTTGTGTTGCCAACGCAATTGCTGAATTTGCTTCTATATAATCTTTAATATTAATTTTTACACTATCTTTAATAAAGAATGGTTTTAATATTTCGCATTTTTCTGTCTTGAAAAATTCCTGAAAATATAAATCTATATTATTTACAACTGATAATGTACCTGTTAGAAATATTTTATCAATTTTAAATGTTTCTTTTTCTATAATTTCTTTTGTTTTATTAGCTATTTTATATAGAGTAGGCATAATGTCATCTAAATATACATTTTCCCCTTCTTGTAAGTCATTAGATTCCATTGTATAAATAGTACTATTTTTACATATTTCATAAGCTTTTGAATAAGAATTTTCTTTTGCAGCAATACTATCTAATACTGTACGTGAACCTTCTTCTAATTTTTCTACTGCATATACTTTTTTGTCAGTAACAAAAGTCAATGTTGTAATTTCTTCCATATTGATAATTAGTATATTTTCTTTTGGCTCTAAATTAGCAATGTTACAAATTCCAATGCCTATTGGTGAAACTGTAGATACATTAAAGTCGGAAAAATGATGTTGTAAAGTATTTATTACATTCTTTTTTGCAGAAATATTAACAACTTTAACTTTGTCTTTATTATCTAAATCATTTACTAATATATATCTTGTTTCTTCTGTATTTTTGTTAAGTCCTTTTTCTGAACAATATGATTCAAATTCTGTTTGAATTGCTTTTTTTAAATCTGTTTTATTTAATAGGCTAAACATATAAAAATATTGATAAGATTCTTCTGACAAGTTTATACTAATTGGTGTTCTATAGCTGTAAGTGTCAGATACTACTTGTTTAATAGCATCACCTATTTTGTCATAAAATTTTATTCCAAATGAGTCAACCGTTAAATTGTCATGATTTTTTGAAATTTTAGCATATTTAATAATATTTGGTTCTACATATATTCCTAAACAGCTGTCCATTTATTTTCTCCTTT
>CANRPI010000081.1 GCA_947632475.1 uncultured Clostridia bacterium
TATGGTTCAAGTACTACAACTCAAGACATAAAAGAATTAGTAGAGGACTTAATAGAACAAAAATTATTGACAGAAGACGAAAAAGATGAAATACTAGGAAATGCAGAAGAAGGAATAGAAGCAAGCTATCAAATAAAAATAGGGGACAGAACAATAAAATTTGCAAATGAAAACTGGGATGGAGAAAATAAAGTAAATGCACCAGTGTTAAAAGCAGGAATGACACCAGTATATTGGGATGCTACTGGAAAAGAAATAAAAAAAGGCGATTCAGGATTTGATGAGAATGAGTGGTATGAATATAAAGCAGCAGAAGGAGATGGAGATAACACAGAAAGCAAATGGGCAAATGCAAAAACAGAGGACGGAAGTTATTGGGTATGGATACCAAGATATGAATATAAATTAACAGCTAAAACAGAGGAAGATGCAGCAGGAAAAATAGAAGTAAAATTTATACCAACAACAGTAACAGAAGCAGATACAGAAGGATATAAAGTACATCCAGCATTTAAAAATGGAAGTAGTAATAATTACAAAAATGGCGAATGGGATAGCGAAATCTCAGGAATATGGGTAGCAAAATATGAAATGAGTATGGAAGAATCAAACGATGGTGGAAAAAATTGGACAACAGTAAAATTATCAATTACAGAAACACCAAATGATACATCCAAAGGAAATGTTTTAACAAAAGCAAATGAAATAAGAGCAGTAAGTAGACCAGGAGTATCATCATGGAGATGGATAAGCGTAGGAAAATCATATGACAACAGCTATAATTATGATAGAAGTAAAGAAAGTCACTTAATGAAAAATAGTGAATGGGGAGCAGTAGCATATTTAACCCATAGTCAATATGGAAGAAATGGAACAGAAATAACAAAAAATGATAGTTCTTCATTTTATACAGGAGGAGCCGAAGGATACACCGGATGGTTCGAAGATGGAAGTGCCTTTGTGCAGACTACAAATGGGTATTTCGTGCGCGGAGGTCCCTACGATAGTAAGGGTGCTGGGACCTTCAATTTAGGGAATACCAATGGGCAAGCTTGGTTAAACCATAGTTTCCGTACAGTGCTTGTGTGTGAGTAGCGAGTAATAAAATTAATAAAACAAGCTATGGCTTAAATAGTCATAGCTTATTTTATGACAATAGTTTTATTATTTGAATAAATAACCATACCAGGTTTACTACCAGAAGGTTTTTTAACAAATTTAACTTCACAATAATCAACCTCAACATGTGAAGAATTTCTAGCTTTACTATGGCCAGCAACAATTTCAGCACATTTAACCAACACATCAGAAGAAGGCATATTAGAATTATTTAAAATCAAAACACCATGACTTCCAGGAAAATCCTTTACATGAAACCAAATATCAGTCTTCTTAGCATACTTCAAACTCAAATAATCATTTTCCTTATTATTTCTGCCAACTAACAAAGTATAGCCATCTATACTATATTTCAAAGGGTTAAAAGAAACATTTTTATTTTTAGTAAGACTAGATTTTTTAACATTCAACTTCTTATAACCATTTTTCAATATAGAAGAATTTAAATATTTCAATTTTGTTTCAAAAATATCATTATTAGAAATCTCATCAAAAATATCAATCAAGCTCTCTAAAGAAGAAGCTTCCTCAACTTCATAAATAATACTTTCAATATAATCTAACTCTTGTTTAGTATCTAATTTTTGTTTAGAAACAATTTCCAAAGCATTCTTAAGCTTATTATATTTTTTAAAATACTTTTTAGCATTTTCAGAAGGAGAATACTTTTTATCTAGAGGTATATCTATAATTTTATTATTATCATAATAATTTTCCAAACTTACATTATCAACATTTTCATTATTAATTCTATACAAATTAGCAGTAATAAGTTCGCCATAAAGTTTATAAACATCCATATTATCACATTTCTTAAGCTTTTCATCAATGTTAAAAAGACGTTTTTGATATAACTTTAAAGTTGACAAAATAAGTTTTAAAATGCTGTTTTTATAAACTTTAAAATCTTCAGAAGATTCTTTTTCAAAATAAAAATCATCAATAAAGAAATTTAATGCAAAACTATCTTTATCAATACTTAAATCATCTAAAGGCGCCAAAAAATAATCATTATTGTTTCCATTTGTAGCATCCAAATTATTATTTTGTAAATAAACAACATCAAACTTCAAATTTAAAGAATCAGTTGCAATAACAACTTCTTTTATGTAATTAAAAATTTTTAATATAGAATTTCTATCGCAATCTTTTATATTTAATTTTTTAATAACATATTCCACAAACTTTTGACTAATACCATTAAACAAATTACTAAAGCAGACAGAAATATCATTTAAACTCGAAAAACTTTCAAAATTTATACAACTCAAAAAATCTTCAAATTCAAAAAAATCATAAAAATTTTTCTTAGAAGTTTCAGGGTAAGTATATTTTATATGTGGAATAACTATATGTGTAGAATTTTCATTATTAATATGTCTCAAACTATCAATTATAACGTTATTTTCATCTAATAATATAATATTACAATGTTTTCCCATAAGCTCAATAACTAATTTCTTAGAAATAATATCATCAATATCATCAAAACCTTCAAACTCAATTGTTACAATTCTCTCCAAAGAATTTGTAATGACATTTTTTATATGTAAACCAAGTAAATATTTCCTTAAAACCATACAAAAATTAGGTGCAACTTTAGGATTAGCCTTAGGGTGTGTAGTTAAATTAATTCTATAATTTTTTATATCAGTACAAATATTTAATAAATAATTTTTTCCATCCAAATAAAAGCCTAACAAAACATTATTTTTAGAAGGCTGAAAAACCTTATCAATTCTTGCTCCTGAAAGCTGTTGTAGTTCAGAAGCAATTGCTTTTGTTACAATTCCATCAAATGCCATAAGATGCTCCTTTCTAATATTAATAATGGTTATTTTGATTATTTTGGTTATTTTGGGGACTGCATTGATTTGACCATTGATTTTACAATTATATATTATATCATAAAAATAGAAAAAGACAATAAATTTATACGTTTTTACAGAAATAAAGATTAAATTTTTTTATTTATATATATTCCATCTTTTCTATTTCCATTTTTTGGTATTTTTATA
>CANRPI010000082.1 GCA_947632475.1 uncultured Clostridia bacterium
AACTCCACATTTGTCGCAGTATATTATTGGTATTGGTGCTCCCCAATATCTTTGTCTTGAAATTAACCAGTCTTTTAATCTATAATTTATGCTTTTCTTTCCTTTTTCTTCTTTTTCTAGGTCTTCTGTGATTTTCTTTTTTGCTTCTTCTGAACTTAATCCATTATATTTTCCGCTATTTACTAAAACTCCTTTTTCTACATAAGGTAGCTCATAGTCTTTTCCATCTTTTGGCTCAACTACTGTTTTTATTGGCAAATTATATTTTTTTGCAAATTCATAATCTCTTGTATCATGTGCAGGTACTGCCATTACAGCTCCTGTTCCATAATCTTCTAGTACATAATCTGCTATCCAAACTGGTATTTTTTCATTGTTTATTGGGTTTATTACATAAGCTCCTGTAAATACTCCTGTTTTTGTTCTTTCTGTTGATAATCTGTCTATTTCATTTAGTTTTAGAGTATCTTTTATATATTTTTCTACTGCTTCTTTGTGCTCAGGTGTTGTTATTTCTTTTACAATATCACTTTCTGGTGCAACTACTACATATGTTACTCCATTTACTGTATCTGGTCTTGTTGTAAATACATTAAACTGGAATTTTCCATTTTCTCCTACAAATGTTATTTCGCTTCCTTCTGACTTTCCTATCCAATTTATTTGAATTTTTTTTGTTGATTCTGGCCAGTCTATTGTGTTTAATCCTTCAAGCAATTCTTCTGCATAGTCTGTAATTTTGAAAAACCATTGTGATAGTTTTCTTCTTTCTACTGCTGTTCCACATCTTTCGCATTCGCCACCTATTACTTGTTCATTTGCTAGAACTGTTTTACAGCTATCACACCAGTTTACAGGTGCTTCTTTTTTATATGCTAGTCCTGCTTTGTATAATGTTAAAAATAGCCATTGTGTCCATTTGTAGTAATCTGGCATACATGTTTCTACTGAATAGTTCCAGTCATAACTTCCACCCATTTCTTCTAATTGTTTTTTCATTGTTTCTATGTTTTTCATTGTTGAATCTTGTGGATGGATTCCTGTTTTTATTGCATAGTTTTCTGCAGGAAGTCCAAATGCATCAAATCCCATTGGATGAAATACATTGTATCCCTGCATTTTTTTGAATCTTGCAAAAGAGTCTGATGGTCCATAATTAAACCAGTGACCTAAATGTAATTTAGCACCAGATGGATATGAGAACATCTCTAATGTATAAAATTTTTCTCCTTTGCCATTTATATCATATTTATATAGCTCTTCATCTTTCCATTTTTTTTGCCATTTTTCATCTATTTTTTTTGAATATTCCATAAATAATCCTCCTACTTAATCAATTTTATAGCTTCTTCAAGTTTTATAGTTTGTTGTTCTCCTGTAACCATATTTTTCAAAGTAACAACATCATTTTTTATCTCATCCTCACCAATTATAACAACATATTTAACCTTTAAATTATCTGCATATTTAAACTTTTTTCCAATTTTCTGGTCTTCGATATTTATACCAACATTTAAATTATTTTCTCTTAAAATAGTTGCAACTTTTGCACACATTTCATAATTATCAGTCATTGATATAACTAAAACATCTGAAACTGCTTGTTCATCTGCTGAAATTATGTTGTTATCTATTAATTGGAAAAATAGCCTAGATAATCCTATTGAAATACCAACTCCTGGCATTTTTCTATCTGTATAATATCCTGCTAAATTATCATATCTACCACCTGAACAAATACTTCCTAAGCTTCTATATTTGTTTAAAAATGTTTCATAAACTGTTCCAGTGTAATAATCTAGTCCCCTCGCAATTGTTAAATCTATTTTGAAATTTTCTTCTGGTACTCCAAAAATTTTAATAAATTTTGAAAGGCTCTTTAATTCTTCTACTCCCTCTTTAAACATTTCGTTGTCCAAGTTTAAATTTTCTAAAGCTTTTATTTTTTCAGCATTATTTCCTTGTATAGCAATAAATTCTAAAATAGTCTTTACTTTTTTGCTATCGATATTTTTTAGTAATTCTTTTTCTACTTCTTCTACTCCAATTTTATCTATTTTATCAATTATTCTTAAAATTTCTGCTGATTCATTTTCTAACTCTAAGCTATTAAATAATCCATTTAATATTTTTCTGTTATTTACACAAATTGTAAAATCGTCAAACCCTAAATTTTTAAATGTATCATATATAACTCCTGGTATTTCCGCTTCATTTATTATTGATAGTTTTCCATCTCCTATTATATCCACATCACATTGATAAAATTCTCTATATCTACCTCTTTGTGGCTTTTCTCCTCTATATACTTTTCCTATTTGATATCTTTTAAATGGAAAACTTAGTTTATCATAATATTCAGTTACATATTTTGCAAGTGGCACTGTTAAATCAAATCTAAGTGCTAAGTCGTTATCTCCCTTTTCAAATCTGTATATTTGCTTTTCTGTCTCTCCTCCTGCTTTTGCTAGCAAAACTTTTGCATCTTCAATTATTGGTGTGTCCAATGGCAAAAATCCATATTTTTCGTATGTTTTTTGTATTGTTTCTTTCATTTTATTGAATAATATTTGCTCATTTGGTAGTAATTCCATAAATCCTGGCAATGTTTTTGGTTTTACTTTTTCATTCACTAGTGTTCTTCCTCCTATTATTTTTTATATGTTTATTTATAAGATTTTTTTTATAATTTTTAAAGTAAATATATTTTAACATAATATTTTTAATTTGTAAATTTTTTTGACATCTTAGTTTAACTTTTTATTTTCATTTTCTTTTATACATTTTTCTGGTGGCTCTTTGAAGCTTAAATACCAACTAATTCCGTTTTGATTTTTTTCGATTTCTTGATTTCTTTCTTGTAAAGCTTCAAATGTTTGTGGTACTGGCACAATTATTGGTTGATTTGGCATCCAGTTTGCAGCAGTAAAACCGCTTCGCGCAATCTGCCATTTGCAATGCTTGAACAATACGTATTATTTCTGGAATAAATCTTCCTATATTTAATGGGTATACTAATATTGTTCTAACTATTCCTTTGTCATCTATTACAAATACGTTTCTTACTGTTTCTGTACTGCTTACATCGCTTGATATCATTCCGTATTTTCTTGCTATTTCTCCATTTC
>CANRPI010000083.1 GCA_947632475.1 uncultured Clostridia bacterium
AGACTCGCAGGATTGATTTCTTCTGGATTATACAAAACGGTATCTTCCGAATACTCCTCCATACCTCCATCGACATGGAAGATCTCAGGAAATTGATCTTGCGCGTAATCGAAAAATAATGCCTCCATTTGTTCCCACACATAAGATGGATGGTTTTCTTTAAATTCTTCTACGAATTTTTCCATTTCCTCAGTGGTTTTTCCTTTGGCAAATTCGAAAAATATCTTAGGAGCATCTAACTTTTCAAGCTCCTTAGTTAAGTCCCGAATTTTGTCAGCATACTCTTGATTTGTCATTAACATTGGCATAGCTAAACCTCCAAGTATTATTTACAAATTTGTAACTACTCTAGCTCTAGTTACAAATGCATACAATTATTATACATTATGTATATCATTAATTCAAGTATTGTTTCTTATTAATTTTATTCTTTTTTAAATCCATATTTAGATATATAATATGTCTAAAATGCCATTACGCATAACACATTCATTAATTATTCCATCCTTCATAGTTTAGTAAAGTTTGCATTTCTTCTGCTAGTCTTAATCCAATTTTTTCATATCCTTCTAATGTTGGATGCAAATTATCAGCTCCAATATACTCAGGTAATACAAAAGGTGTTTTACCATCGGTTATAGTCTTGTTATCACTTGCTATTGTTGTATTTGTTGTAAAATCGATAAATGGTATATTGTTCTTTAAGGCTACTTCTTTTAATGCTTTATTCATTGGTTCAGCACTTTTATCAAACTCTTCTCTAAGACCACCTGTAACTCTTTCTACACCTATAATAATTAACTTCATATTTGTATTATTTTGCGCATTTAACGTTTTTACTGTATCAATACATTTCTGAGCTTCCTCTGCAACCTTTTGTGGGTTATCAGCTCTTAGTAATATATCATTTCCTGCACCACCTACAACTATTATATCGGGTGTCACTCCTTTTTCAATCATAAATTTAATTCGGTTATTGTACCATAATTGAGACCATACTTCTTCATTACCGTTAATAGGCACACTGTAACCAGTGCCACCAGCCCCATCATTTATACATTCAAAGCCTAATGCATCAGTGATAGTATTTATATATGAATTATACCTTCTTGGAGCTGCATTTACCGGAATTGTATTATATCTTTCCGTATCATTTCCTTTATAAGGTATTTTTGTTCCTAACGTTGCTTGTGTCCAACTGTTTCCTACAAATAGCACTTTTTTTCCAGGTTTTCTTGTCGTTTTTGTAACTTTACTTAAATCATCCTTTTTTACATACAATCCGATAAAATGCATCTAATGTTTCTATTCTTACTGTTCTCTGTGTTTCATCTGGGAATGTTACTGAATACATTGAGTCACTTTCTTCATTAATTCCAGTTTTTGAAACTATATATTTCCATCTGTTTTTATTATAATCCCATACAGATATTCTAAATCCTCCTACTCCTGAAATTTTAAAGTCTTTGCTCGATATATTGAACTCTATGGCCACGCTTCTAGTTTTTTTATACTCATCGGCCAAATACCAAGATGGTGTAGCACCTCCCCAAATGTCTTCATCAAGACTTGTTATTTTATAGTTATACACAGTAAAAATTTCATCATTAAATATATGTTTATTTTCAGCATTTTTTATACATGAAGATATTTTTTCATAATTACTATTTCTTAGTTCATCTGCTACCGATTCATAAGATCCTAAATATTCTATTTTGGGTGTTGTATCTATCTCTGGTAATTGTGGTTTGCCTTCCTCATCTAAAAGATCTCCTAACATACCTGATAAGCTTGATATATCACTTTGATCATTTAATACTGAATTTTTTGTTTTATTTGCTGCCTGTTTTGTCATTTCTACTAATCCATTATCGCTTGACATAACTGCTATGCTTATTGATGCCAAAATCAAAAGCACTACTATTGTTACTGTTAAAGCAATTAAGGTTATTCCGCTTGTTTAACTTTTCTACCATATTATTTTTATTTCCTCCTCGTTTGTATTTTATTTTTCCTTATCTTACTGTTATGCAATCTTTATACAATTGCTTCTTTTTACATTTTATACTAGTTTCTTTTTTTAGTCAATGCAAAATACAAAAATTATAATCATTCCAAAGCTTAGTATTTCTATTTCTTCAGCGGTTTTTCCTTGTTGTCTCATTATTTTTTACAATAAAAGTTAATATTCCACTTGAGTATGGTGCAATATCATATTGCTGAAAAAATATAGTAATTCCCTCTTTTGTTAAATAATAGTTTTCTAATTTAAAAGTTTGTAAAACCAATTTACAATAATCCGGAAAATATATATCATTTCCTGCTTCTATTTGCTTTTCTATTTCTTCTATAATTTGTTTAACAATATCTATTTGATAATAATCATTTCCTTTGAAAAAAGCTTCAAGTGGAATTAAGTTTTCTAACTTTAAATCCCAGTTTTGCGATTTTCTAATTGTATTTCCATGTGCTCCTCCAGAATAAGTATATTCATCACAATAAAGGCTAAGTAAATTTCGATAGTTATATGTTATATTACATTTTGTAATTAGCTCATATACCATAATAGGATAGTTATTTTCTTTGTTATAGTCATAAGTTTCTTTTGCTGAATTATATAATTCTCCCTCTGCAAATTCTTTTAAAGCTAGAGCTTTTTCTCTATTATAATGATTGAATTTTTGCTTTCCTCCTTGATAGTTAGATGATGTTATTTCTGGATATTCTATTGTATATTTTAATATTACTTCTCCTTTGTAATATAATTCTTTTTCTACTGTATTTATTTTTATTTCATTCATAGCTTTTTACCTCGCTTTCTTTATTTTATTAAAGAAAGACTTATTTGGTTCTATTTTTAAAGTACTATTTTTTATT
>CANRPI010000084.1 GCA_947632475.1 uncultured Clostridia bacterium
TTTGTGTAATAAATTGCATTTAATCAGTAATTAGAAGTTACTTTTTCTAAATAGATTTTTCTTTTTCAGTTCACCAATTTTATTTTTATTTTTATAGTATATATCTTGTTTTATATATATTGCCCATAAAAATATTATTATTAGGAATATTGCTATATTTTTTAAGTAAAATATTGATATACTAGATATTAATGTTAAAGTTAAAATTGTTATAAATGAAATGTTACTTATGTATTGCTCTGCTTTTCTTTTTCCAAATAATATATGCAAAATTGATTTTAAAATTCTTCCTCCATCTAATGGATTTAATGGAATTAAATTAAATAGCATTATTAATAAATTTGCATATAACATATTTGTTAATAATATATTTTGATTTTTTATGTTTAGTAGTATTAATATAATTATTAAATTGGTTAATGGTCCTGCTATGGCTACAAATATTTTTTTTAATTCTAAAATATTTCCTTTGATTATTTTTTTGTTATAGTCTTTTGGCGTTAATATAAATGATATGCTTACTCCATATGGCATAAGTTCCATTTTTTCAGGTTTCATATTCATTAATAATCCTGCAATTAGGTGCCCTATTTCATGTATAATTGCAAATGCCATTATCATTGAATATATTTCTATTTGTTTTGTAAAGTAAAATAATATTAAAAATACAAATATTTTTAAATCAATTCTAAATTTCATTATTCATTATTCCTTCCCTAACTCCAAGATTTTCTCTGGATCAACTGTTCTTTCTTGAAAACGTACTTCAAAATGTAAATGTGGACCAGTTGAATTTCCAGTTGACCCTACCTGTGCAATTTCTTGCCCTTGAGTTATTTTGTCTCCTTGATTTACTAATAATTTGCTACAATGTGCATAAATTATACTTACTTCTCCTATTTGTATTTTTAAATGATTTCCATAGTCTCCTTTGGTTGATGATAGCACAACTTCTCCATCAGTTGCTGCTTTTATGGTTGTTCCCATATTTGCAGCTATATCTGTTCCAGTATGGTTTTTAGGTACTGAGCCAGTTGCAGTGTCCCTTTGTCCATATTGAGAAGTTATTTTACCTATTACTGGATTTATAAATGATGTTGTATTTTTTATATTGATTACATCTTGCTCTGATTGTGATAATTCTTGTATATTGTCTGCTGCTTCTTGATTTGAATCTATTGTATTTTGCTCTGTGTTTGGTGTTTCATTTTCTGCTAAGTTTTCTTGCATATTTTCTTCATTTACGTTGTTTTCTGGCTCTGCTCCTCCTATTCCATTTTCATTTGATTTTTCTTCTATTTGTATTAATGATTTTACTTTTTCTTTCATTTCATTGTAAATTTGCATGAAATTTGTGTCATATGTTACTATTTTGTTTATTTGATTGATAAAGTCTTTTGAAAAAACATAGTTACTATTTTGTATGGTATATATTAAAAAATATATACATATGCTAATTAATAATTGCACAATCATTTTTTTTAGTAATTTTATGTCTTTTTTTTCTCTTATATTTACTGTTGCTACTTGTTTATTGTTCCCTTGTCTTCTTCTTTCATATATTTCTTCAGCTCGTCTTATTTTTTCTTCTACTGATATTGTTTTTTCCATATAAAAACACCTCTTCCTTAGTTTCTTTTTTAACTATATGCAGGAAAAAGTGTTTTATTCTTAATTCTATTTAGTTATTTATTTTATCATTATTAATAGGGTTTCTAGAAAAATAATGCTACTTGATATTATTGCATATTTTTTTAGATTTTTTATTTTTTTGTTTTGTTTTTTTTGCTCATATGTTATTTTGTTTTTTCCTCCTTCTATTTTTGATATATAATTACTTATTAGCATTTCTGCTTCTTTTAATATATAATTATTGTCTTTTTTTTCTATTTCTTTTGTTTCTTTGTTTTTACTTTTTTCTATATTTTCTACTTTTTCTAGTTTTTTTATTTTTTTGTTTGATTTTAGTATTACTATTGCTTCTTCTACTAAGTTTGATGGTAGATTTCTTAATATTATCATATTTTTTAGTTTGCTTGTCTCCATTTTTTTCCTCCTTTGAATATGTATTTTTATTAGTTTTTCCATTTTTTTTTAGCTTATACAATTTTTAGTTTTACAATATTCAAAAGATAGTTTTTTATGGTGTTTGGGCATATCGAAATTACATAGAAATATTTATAGTCTGTAATATTTTTTATCTCCTGTTACTCACACACAAGTACTGTACGGAAGCCATAGTGAATCCATGGATCTCCGCCAGTATCATCAAAACAAAATAATCCAGCATTTTTATCACCAACGTAACTTCCACGTTTAAAGAACGGAGTATTATCCTGAAAAAAGTCAGCCTGTCCTTCAAACCAACTAGTAATATTTTCATTTTCAGTTGATGTCTCTAATATTGCGTCTCCATATCCATAATTTGTTTCTACATTTTTTGCATTGGCATATGTTTCTCTGTTTTTTTGTCTAGTATCTTCTGTGTCAAATGGATATACTGTTGAGTATTTGGTACTTAATGTTTTATATCCTTCTGTATCTTTGCTAAATGTTGCTACTAATGGAAATGACACCGTTGTTGTTCCATAATTCATATGTCCATTTGTTATATATCCTGCTACTAGTTCCCATGCTCCTCCACTTAAATCATATATTCCACTTTCATTTCCAGTTGTACTTTGGGCTTTATTGATTTTTATTGCGTTTTCTTCATTTGACCCACCTGTATAATATGAAGAACTGTTATTTTGATCTATTTTTCTTCCGTTTCTTCCGTATTGGCTATGAGTTAAGTATGCTACTGCTCCCCATTCACTATTTTTCATTAAGTGACTTTCTTTACT
>CANRPI010000085.1 GCA_947632475.1 uncultured Clostridia bacterium
TGGGTAGCTAAGTAGGGAAGGGATAAACGCTGAAAGCATCTAAGTGTGAAGCCCACCCCAAGATAAGATATCCCATATCGAAAGATAGTAAGATTCCATGAAGACGACATGGTAGATAGGTTGGAGGTGTAAGTGCAGTAATGCATTAAGCTGACCAATACTAATAAATCGAGGACTTAACCACAAAAAAGTTAATTGGAAAAAACTAAAACAAGCTATTTCATCTATGTATTTTTGAGTGTTAGATATCTATAAAAATATAGATACTATACAGTAAACAGAACTGTAACTTAATAACACTGTAATTTTCTAGTGACGATGACATTTAGGGTAATACCTGTTCCCATTCCGAACACAGAAGTCAAGCCTGAATGTGCCGAAGATACTTGCGAGTTACCTTGCTGGGAAAATAGGTTGTTGCTAGATTTTTTTTATTAAAAAAACTAGAAATTAGATATAATGAAAACGATTTATTATGCTTTTATAGCTAACAAATGATAAAATCAACTAAAAAATACAAGTTGAAAAATATCAAATAGATAAAAAATTTTTAATTATACTTAATTTGTAGTTTTTTTATTTTATTAAGCACAAATGAATAATTGAAGAAAATTATAAATTTAATGAAAGGAAAAAATAAAATGGACAAGAAAAACAGACTATTTTTTAATGCATTAAACACATTTGATAAAACAATAGATATAAACCATATAACAGTAGAACAAATTGTAGAACTATATCGTAGATATGAAAAATGGTATGAAGAATTTATGAAAAAACAAAAAGGAGAAGAAAGAATAAAACAAGACAAACATATTAAATCAGAATTTGATGAAATGTACCTTTTTTGGATAAATCCATTTAATATAGCAATAAGGAATGCTATTGGAAAAACTGGTGTAAAAAAAATAGAAGTAGAAAAAAGTGAAAATGAAGAAAGTGTATTATCATTAACACAAGAGACATATAAAAACTATCAAATAAGTATATTTGATGGAAAAACAACTATGATAAAAACAATTTCAGGTCAAATTGATGTAAAGCGTTTTAATTCAGATAAAGAATATAGACGTATTATATTAGAAGCAATAGAAAATATGGAAATAGAAAACCATAGAAATAAAACTAATAACAATAATATAGGAACTATAAAAGAAGCTACAAAAAACGGAAAGAAAATATGGGAACAAGAAATAAGATAAAGGGGAAAACTAATGTCAAAAGTAACTTGGAAACCAGGGACATTTATATATCCAATACCAGCAGTTATGGTAAGTTGTGGTACAATGGAAAAATCAAATATAATAACAGTTGCATGGACTGGAATATTAAATACAAACCCAGCAACTGTATATATTTCAGTAAGACCAACAAGATATTCATATGAATTAATAAAAAGTCAAGGAGAATTTGTAATAAACTTAACAACCAAGCAATTAGTAAAAGAAACTGACTGGTGTGGAGTAAAAACAGGTGCAAAAGTAGACAAATTTAAAGAAATGAACTTACATAAAGAAAAAGCAAAATTTGTAAAGTGTCCAATGATAAAAGAAAGTCCAGTATCAGTAGAATGTAAAGTAAAAGAAATAAAAGATTTAGGCTCTCATCATATGTTCATTGCAGATGTATTAGCAATAAATGCAAGTAAAAAATATATAGATGAAAAAGGAGCATTTGACATATCAAAATGTGATTTAATTGCATATAGCAATGGAGGATATTATTCTTTAGGAAAGAAAATTGGAAAATTTGGATTTTCAGTTCAAAAGAAAAAGCGAAAAAATCCATAAAATCTGTGATTCGTAAATGAAAATGTCTCAAAAAAAGCGAAAATTTCCATAAAACCCATTGACAGAATAGTAAAAAAGTGATAGAATATTCGGAGCATATGTAATTACGTACATATGCTCACATCGTTTTAAATTTAATAGGAAATAATACGGAGGTGTATTAAAATGGCATCAAAAGGCCCAAGAGAAAACATAACATTAGAATGTACAGAATGTAAACAAAGAAATTACGTTACATCAAAAAATAAAAGAAATAATACAGATAGACTAGAAATAGTTAAATATTGTAAATTCTGTAAAAAACGTACAACCCACAAAGAAACAAAATAGTTATAAAGCTATTTTAAGGAGGATATAAAATGGCTAAAAAGGAAGTAAATAAAAAAGAAAACAATAAAAATAAAAAAAGTTTTTTCAAAGACTTCAAAGCAGAATTAAAAAAAGTAGTATGGCCAACTCCAAAACAATTACTAAACAACACAACAGCAGTAGTAGTAATAGTAATTCTAACAGCAGCAATAGTATTTGTATTGGATGTAGCATTTGAAGCACTAAACCAAAATGGAGTAGAAAAAATAAAAAGTTTAGTAGAACAAACAAATACTACAACTGAAGAAACAACTGAAAATACAGAGGCAACAGACAACACTGTAGAAGTAGATGAAGGAACAACTGAAAATAGCACAACTGTAGAAGAAAACACACAAACTGATGAACAATCAACAGATGGTGAACAAACACCAGAAGAATAAATCACAGTAATCTAGTGAAAAATGTAAATAATAGAAAAAATAGAAGGAGGCTAAAAAATGTCTCAAAAAGATTATGACATGGTAGCTAGATGGTATGTAGTTCATACATATTCTGGTTATGAAAACAAAGTAAAAACAGACTTAGAAAAAACAATAAAAAACAGAGAATTAGAAGACTATTTCTTTGATATAATAGTACCAATGGAAGAACAAATAGAAATAAAAGACGGAAAAAGAAAAACAAATCTAAAAAAAGTTTTTCCAGGTTATGTATT
>CANRPI010000086.1 GCA_947632475.1 uncultured Clostridia bacterium
CTTCATTTGTTACTTTTATTTCATATGTTATTATAATTGTTGTTCCTGCTACTGTCTTTCTGTCTAAGTCTATTTTTGCTAATTGTGTGTTTGCATAACTATATGATTTTGTTTCATTTCCACTTTGTACTATCATATTACTTACATATTTATCTAGCTTTAAGTCAAATTTTTCTGCTGGAATAAATCCTGCATCTATATCTTCTAAATTGTTTGTAAGTGATATTCTCTTGGTTATAGCAATTTTTTCTTCTGTGTTATTTATTGTAATTGTTGAAGATATTACGTCTGAATTATTACTTTCAGTTGCTGATTCTATTTGATAGGTTGTAACTACATATTTTGATGTTTCATACCTAAATCCTACTATATAATTTCCCTCTTTTAAGTTTGAGAATTCATATTTTCCGTTTAATAAAGTTACTGTAGTTATATCTCTTCCATTTTTATCTTTTGCAATTTCACCTGTTGATTCATTTATTAAAATAACTTGCATGTTTCTCATAGTTTCTTCATCAGATTCTCTTATTCCGTTTTTATTTGAATCTAACCATGCTGTTCCTGATATTGAGTATTTATAATCTGCGTCGTCTTCATCTGGATTATCTCCTTGATTGTCTCCTCCTTGGCTATCTCCTCCTTGGCTATCTCCACCTTGGTTGTCTCCTCCTTGGTTGTCTCCTCCTTGGTTTCCTCCTTGGTCGTCTCCTCCTTGATTATCTCCTCCTGGTTCTTCACCCCATGGGTCATCATCTTCATCTTCATCATCTACGTCTCCATCTACATCTTGGTATTGGTCTTTATTTATTATTTCATCAAACATGTATGTTATTTCTTCTGTTTCTTGATTTGATATTGTTGCAATATTATATATTCTGTTTGTTTTTGCATAATTTATATCTACAATTGTATATATTGTTATAACTACTTCATCTTGAGGTTCTAAGTTAATTACTTCTTGAATAAGATTTATATTTTTTTCTTGTTCACTTTCTGGTTCACTATTTTTTCTAATTGTATATCTTTCTACAACTAGTCCTAATGGTATTTCATCTTCAAATGTTACATCTTTTGCTATAATTCCATTATTTGAAATTGTATATGTAAATGTTATTTGTTGTTGATCTTGAATTATGCTATCACTTTCTGGATTTGCTGATTGTGTATAAGTTATGTGTGTCTCATTTTGGTATACAGTTCTTTCATCTTCATTTGATGTATATATGTTTTCTTCTCCTTCTATGCTAGCTGTGAAATATGTTCTTAAGTTATAAGATAATTCTGTTAAATCCATTCCTATAGTTGTAAATGCTAATGATATTTCTACTCTTTTAGTAGGTAAAGTTGGTATTTTTAGTCTTACTATATCTCCACCTTCTAACAATTCTGCTTCTCCTTCTTTAATCTTGTATACTCCATCATCCTTGACTTCTTCTACTTTTGAGTAATAATCTAAATCGCTCTCTTCAAAAAATGCTATTTGACTTGGTATTTTCATTTCTAATATTACATTATTTAGTTCTTCTTCTGTTAAATTTATAACATTCAAGTCTAAATAAAGTCTACTTTCTGTTGATTCTAATTTTATTTCTTTTTCAACTGTGTCTTCTAATAAAAGTTTTACTTTTGATTCTTCTATTGTATTTTGAATGTTTTGAACTGTTTGGTTTGAAATATTATTAGCATTTATTGTATATGTTCCTGTTAAATCTGTATTACCATCTTTTATTTCTCCTACTGATATTTGATATTCTATTTGTTTAGTTTCTCCCACATTTAATGTTCCTATTTCAAATTGTGCATTTTTCTTTTCTTGAACTTCTCTATCAAATGTCATTTCATTATAGCCTAATTGCTCAATTGCATCTTCATCTTCTATTTTTTCTTTTACTTCATCATAGAATATTGCATTTGTGTTTGTTGCTGTTATATTTAAATTTGTTATAGCTTCACTTCCTGTATTTGTTACTCTTGCTATATATTTTATTCCTTGTCCTTCTTTTACTGTGTCACCATTTTTTAAGTATTTATCTCCACTTCTTGCAAACATTTCTATTTTTAGATTTTCTACTTGTTCGTTTTTCGCATTTGCACTATCTAATGGTATATTATTGTCTATTACTGGTTCATTTTCTTCAATTTCGTTGTCTACTTGTGCCGTAGTTAGTAATATATTTGAATTTGTTTGCATATGTGTATTATCTATATTGTAGTTTATACTTAAATTTGTATATGTGCTTTGGTTATTTCCTAAATTTGCTGGTATTTCTACTTTATATGGTATTTGCACTACTTCTTTTGGTGCTATTTTGTTTTCCTCTACCTCTATTTTAAATGCTTTTGCTTCGTTTATGTTTCCTATTTCTTCTTTCCATGTATTGCTGTTTTCATCAGCATTTTCGTCTTCTGAATAATATATTTTTGCATTTGCCCCTTGTACTTGTAATGCTTCTAATAGTTTTAATCCAAAAGTTGCTTTTAATTTTGTATCATTTATTGTTTCTTCTCCATTTGATGCATTTTTTCCTATTATGCTTACATCTGTTATTTCTGTATTGTAGTTGTTTACTATTGTTATTTCTTGATTTGTTTGTTTTGCTTCTGCATTTTCATCTAATTGTACTGTTTCTGTTTTGTTATCTATATTTTCTAATGTTTCTCCTGAATTATTGTAATTTGATAACTCATTTAATACTAGTACTCCTTCTTTTGATACTATTTTTATGTCTTTACT
>CANRPI010000087.1 GCA_947632475.1 uncultured Clostridia bacterium
CAAAAAATAGCAAAAGAAAAGTTAAAAGAGGTTCAAGAAGCTATTGGTTTTATTACAAAATAATAAAAACACTGCTCCTTAACTTAATTCAAAGATTGTCAGTTCTTACTAAGAAAATTTTAAAGAACCCCCAGCCAAATTAATGGCTGGGGGTTGAGGTTTGCTGCTTATTTAAGCAACCACACTGACGACTTTAGCAATATCTGAATAGCAGATTTCAATAACATCAGTATCAGGTATTCCTACTCCATTGATAAGCTCACTCCTTTTGAGTGTAACTCCATTTTGAGTAAAGTAATCACTCATAAGAGTTATGAACTTTGACCTTAAACCAGACATCGTGATTATTGAGACACGATCATGCTTTAAAGCTGCGTCATGAAGCTCTTGCTCAATCTTGTTAGTGTGTTTGGGTTCTGTGTACATTGGACTTACCTCTTTTTGCTAAGATTTTACACTATTTCAAGTGTATAAAATATATTGTAGCACGTTTTGGTAATTTTTTCAAGTCCATTGCAAATAAAATAGTCCTTAAAATTATTGCAAATTTCGACAAAATTTGATAAAGAAATAAATAAAAAAAATTATATATTTTTTAATGTTTGCTTGTTTTTTGTAAATAAATACTGTATAGTAATATTTATAGGAAGTAAACTAAAAAGCAGATGTGTGTTGCCACTTTACTGCATAGCAACTGGCTATGAGAAAGTAGGTGGTGTTTATGGATTTTATATTATTTTTAATATATGCCCTAGGGTTCTCCCTAGTATTAAACATAACCTTGTTAACAATTATATACATAATTTGTACTAATAAGGAATAAATAAAAACACTACATTTTGCTTTGACACGGCAATGTAGTGTTTTCACATTAAAAAGTGACAACATACATTCTGTATGTTTATTTCCTATATTTATTATACATAGTTTATTAGAAAAAGTCAAATGAATTTTTTCTATTTATTTCATTTATGATTTCGACAAAATTTGATAATAAAAAATTATAAATTTTTCTAATGGTAAATTTTTTGCTATTCCTAATTATAGGATTTATTATTCTACTAACTATAAACGTAGCCTTATTAGCAGTTATATATATAATTGTAACAAATAATTACTGAAGCAACCTAAATCATTACAAATTCATTACAATTAAATTACAAATTGACTACAAACATTTACAAGACTTAAAAAATATTGTAAAATAAAAACATAGTAGAACTGTAGAAGAACAAAAAAAGGAGTTAAAAAGTATATGAAACAGCAAAGCGTTGAGACTGTACACACACACACACACACACACGTAAGTTTATAGAAATATTTGAAGGCAAAAAAGCCTTTATTGATAATGCATTAGGCAGACTATTTTAATATAAAATATAGCCTGTCTTTTTGATATTTTTAAACAAGATTTTAATATTTTATTCTTTATATTAAAAGAATAAATATAAAGAGTAAAGAAATATAAAAAAATAAAAGGAGAAAATAACGAATGAAAAAAACTTTAGAAAAAAATAGTGGAATTACTTTAATAGCCCTAGTAGTAACAATCATAGTATTATTAATTTTAGCCTCAATAAGTATAACAGTAATATTAGGAGATAATGGATTAATAGCACAAGCACAGGCAGCAGAAGAAGCAACAGAAAAAGGAGCTAAACAAGACGAAGAAAAAATAAAAGATTTAAATGATAAGATAAATACTATGGTAAATGGTGGTGCAGAAGGAGGAGGTCCAACCACACCAGACGAGCCAACATTAAAAGTAAAATTAACAGTAGATGAAGCAAAAGTAACAGGAACAACAATACCAGTAACAGCAAAAGTGACTACAATAGATGGAGATACAGAAGTAACAAAAGGGATAACATACGAATTTTATCAAAATAACGAAAAGAATGGAGATAGTTCAGAAATATCTGAACACACATTTAATAGTTTAGAAGAAACAACAGAATACACATTAAAAGTAATAGCAAAAGATGTAAAAGGAGAAACAGTAGAAGATACTTTAACTGTAGGAGCATTTAGTATTAGCGGAACAAATTTTAGATACACTCTTGGTATGACTTGGGGAGATTTTCTAGACTCGAAGTATCCGAAAGAACTTGGAGAAGATGGAGCATGTTTACAGAAGATTACTAAAAGTCTTGTGACGAACAGGATGTATGGAACAAAAGCAGACTTCGAAGTGGTTGGAGTCCCTAATGATTTGGCAGTTAGGGCGATAAGATTCGGAAATGGCGCATCGGATAACTACTACATTGCAATACCTGATTGCCCTTGTGGTTTAGTAGCGGAACTACCCTATCGGTTCTCTTTTTGGACAGGGTCCTTATACACCTTTGGAAGTATATATGATGGGATATAGAAATACTAAAGATTATCAACTTTATGGGAGGATGCCCGACAGTTCGTTGTATGGATTGGTTTTAACGTCGAATCAATACTGGGACCGGGCACCCGATCGGCTGATAAAAAATAATAATTTTATTTATTCCCTCTCGCTCCACAGTTCATGCAGTTCGGACATACGGCGATTCGATCTATATCGCATATGA